>NZ_PGUB01000027.1:0-50377 GCF_002924285.1 Aquimarina sp. I32.4
GTCTTTGAAATCTTCAGGAATCATCAAAAATAAAATTTAGGCTAAGATAAAACATATACAAATCATAACTAAGCCTATATTTTTTGTTTGAACCATGATGAACTCTATGTACTGATGGAGTATTGAATATCTCATCAAGCCATCCAAGTTTGATAATTCGTTCTGTATGAATCCAGGTTTGGTATTGTGCAATAAAAATTAATGAGACTATGGTTTGAAAAGGGGTAAATCCTATAATAATCATTGGAATTAGAAATACCCATTCTATGGCACTTTCTATAATGCTCAATCTCATGGAAATAGTGAGATTGTAATTTTCTGAGGAGTGATGTACGCTGTGATTAGCCCATAAAATACGATGCTCATGTTCTAGTCTGTGCATCCAGTAATATGTAAAATCAGCAAGTAGCAGTCCGATACACCAAGTCCAGCCATTCATTGGAATTTCAAAAGGAGATATATGATAAAAAGGTAGTAAACATAAAATCCCAATAGAGCCGAATACGGTCTTTTCTAGTAATTGACTCATAAAAAAATGATAATATTTGCTCCAGTATCTTTCCATCTTCTTTCTTTGGTAGTAAGAATGTCTAAAAAGATTTCAAAAAGTGTAAGTACACTATTGATCACAAAAAAGTATAAAATGTAATCTAAGATTTTTGAAGTCTCAAACAGTGTAATAATTTCTTGTGTGCTCATAGGATTGTTTTTTTTGTAACAAATGTAATCGCAAAGAAATATAAAGTGTTTGTTGGTTTAGGACAATTTATTACTTGATAAGGAATATGAATTTCTGTCGATAGCTCATCTTTATAGTGTAGATTTGTCTTTTTTGGACGCTATGTTTTTGTCATTATGTGTAATCATATTTTATTGTAAAATAGAACATCATTAACAATTTTTTTGTTAATGATGTTCTGTAAAAAGCTATGTTTTTGTAAAAATCAAATCATTATGAATCAATAGCTTGATCTGTTATAGATTCAGAAGGTAATGCTTTTACTTTATTCAAAATAAAATATGCTACTCCAGCAGCTACTAGTAGTGCAGGAAGCATTACAATTAATATCTGATCTCTTGATACATCAAAAAAAGCAAAAGCAATTATAAAAATTAGTATTTCTGATCCAAACCAGGATCCTACTAATATGGCAATCCATTTTCCAGGTTTAATACCTTTTTCTTCTGCGATTTTTTTGATTTGTTTAATAAAATAGCTCAAAGCTAAAATTTCAATCATTGTATGAATTTATTTGTTTATTAATTATTAAGGTTATTTTTGGTTTTTATCTACAAGAGCAAGTGTTTTTTTTGTGTGTGTGATTATGGATTAGATGCTAATTACTCCAGCACAAACCTTTAATCGTATTATTTTTTTTACAGATTGCATTACTTGTTTTTTATAAGAAGTATTGGCATTTATTTCTGCCAGTATAGAATTAATAGTGTTTATCTCGTCTTGTGGCATTAAAATTAGGTCGCAACCTGCCTTAGAGGCAAGTAGAGGAGCGTTATCAAGAATTGTAACAGCTTTCATAATATTCAAGGCATCTGATATAACAATCCCTTTGAAACCCATTTTTTCTTTTAATAGACCACTAATAATTTTACGAGAACAGCTAGAAGGTAAGCCATCAGTTCCATATTCTTCATTATTATCAATTGTTATGTGGGCAATCATAATAGAAATCACTCCGTCCTCAATAATTTTTGTATAATTGCCAACTTCTTGCAAGGTGCCATCAATATATACACTTTGCTTATGAGTATCACCTTTTACTAGCCCATGACCAGGGAAATGTTTAGCAGTAGCAATGATACCTCCCTCTTGTGTGTGTGTTATAAATTGATTAGCTAGACGTACAACAACCTCTTTGTCATCTCCATAACTTCGCGATTTGATAGCTTCATTATTAGGGCTAACATCGAGTACAGGAGCATAATTATGATGTACACCAATATCTTTAAGTTCTTGATTTATGATGTTTACAATAGAATCTGATTGTGATTCGGTTTTAATATTTATTGTTTTACCTACATTTGGAGCGCCTTTAATTCTACTGGCAAACAAACTAGGCTCTGCATCCATACTAAAAAGAAGTGGTAGTGTATTGTTTTGAGAAGAAATAGTATTAAGTGCTTTTATATCTTCTATATGTTTTTGTTTATGGCCTTTTAAGAAAACAACGCCACCAATAGCATTTTCAGTTGTTAATTTTTGAACAGTAGCTTTAGATTTTCCTATTTCTCCTCCAGAGGTGATGATCATTTGTGCCACTTTTTGCCGATCATTCAATGCATTAAAAATAGAATCTACAGTATATTCTAGATCAGAATCGTATTTATAAAAATCCTGAAGGTTAAATTTTTGTGCTTTTTGCGCATAGGTATTTATAGATAATAAAATAAAACAAAGAGCTAATCGAAAAAAATTATTCATAAAATAAAATAGATGTATTGTAATTAACATTCAATGGGTGCACCATTCAGTTGCCCCCACTCACTCCAGGAACCATCATATATAGATACATTTTTATATCCTACCAGTACGGTAGCAAGCATGATAATACAAGCAGTAATTCCTGATCCGCATGTAAAGATCAGTTTTTTATCTTCAATATTAAAATTCTTTAGAATTTCTTCTAATTCGTTTGTAGATCTCATTTTTCCGTTGTTAAGCACATCTATATAATGTAGATTCATAGAATTAGGGATATGACCACCTTTTAAACTTTCTCTAGGCTCTGGTTCTGTAGCCTTAAATCTACCAGAAGACCTTGCATCTAGAATGAGTGTATTGGTGTTGTTTATTTCTGCAAGAATACCTTGTGCACTAGTGACTAGCTTAGGAATATAGGTAGCTTCAAAATTTCCTAGATCATATGTGTGTATATCAGATTCTAGTTTTTCGCAGGGTAATTTTTCTTTTTGCCAAGCAGGAAACCCGCCATCTAACACTGCGATATTATCAAATCCCATTGTCTTAAACATCCACCATACCCTAGGACTAGAATAGATGCCTAGTGTATCATAGACGACTATTTTATGATGAGAGCTAATGCCTAATGTTTTGCATGCCTCTGTAAAATCTTCTGGTGAGGGTAGCATATTAGGGATAGCTGTGTTTTTATTAAAAAAAGTCTTTTTTAAATCAAAAAAACGAGCACCTTTTATTTTTTGATATTGTTTTTGAGTATTTGTATCAGCGGTTACCTTTTTGATCGTTGCATCTAGAATTACTAGATCAGTATCATTTAGATGTTTATAAAGCCAATTGATAGAGACAAGAGGAGATTTGATTTGTAAAGTATTCATAAAATGAAATATTAATCAGGAAGCTGTAAATTTATCTAACATGGTATTAGTTTGTAGAATTAACTTTTTCTTAAAAAATCCTGTTCCCCCAAGTAATGATCCCTTCCAACCAATAGCTTGAGATGCCCATCGGCGTAGATTAAAATGATCTGTATGTTTTATGATCTTACCATTTTTGAACTCAAATTGAGCACTGATCTTATTGTGAATAGACCTTCCCGTTTTACTAAATGTATACCAAGCTTGCCATTTTGCAGATCCTATTTGGTCATTTGTTTCTATTTCAGAGAATTCTAATTTAAAATCCTTAGCATTTTTACATAGCATACGCCACATGTTTTTTGCCCTATCCCCTTTTAATTTTCCAAAAGCAGGATCTTCAAAAATGACATCATCGTGATAGCAAGAAATCATGGTTTCAGCATCGCGATTGTTTAATGCTGTATAAAAAGTTTTGATAAGCTCGTTCATAACGATTATAAAATAAATACTATGAAGATAGTAATAATTAATCTAGCTTGTCTGTAAGTCTATTGAATACTTTTTTAGGATCCTTGTTTTCGTACAAAACATCATGTACCGCATCAATAATTGGCGTTCTTGCTTCTTTTGTTGCATCAAGCTCATAGGCAGTTTTTGCAGCATAATATCCTTCAGCAATCATGCTCATCTCCATCTGGGCACTTTTTACAGTATACCCTTTGCCTATCATATTGCCAAACATTCTATTACGAGAAAAAACAGAATACCCAGTCACTAATAAATCACCCAGATAAGCAGAGTCATTAATATTACGTTTCATTTTGTGTACCTTTTTTATAAAACGTTTCATCTCACGAATAGCATTACTCATCAGTACACTTTGAAAATTATCTCCATATCCTAATCCATGTGCAATACCAGCAGCTACAGAATATATATTTTTAAGGACCGCTGCATATTCCGTTCCTATAATATCATCACTGATTTTACATTTGATATAATCCCCACTTAAGTAATCTGCCATAATTTTAGCTTTTTCTTCATCATTAGAAGCAATAGTAAGGTATGATAAACGTTCTAAGGCAACCTCTTCTGCATGGCAAGGACCTGTAATTACTCCAATATTATTAAAAGGGATATTGTATTTATCATGAAAATGCTCTCCTACGATAAGACCAGTTTCTGGAACAATACCTTTTATAGCAGAGAAAATAACTTTATCTTTTAGAGATACAGTAAGTTTTTCAAGTTCACTATGAAGAAAAGCAGATGGAATTGCAAAAATAAGATAATCTGCATTTGTAATTGCTTCATTAATATCATTGGTTAATTTAAGTTGTTCGATTTTGAACTCTACAGAACTTAAGTAATTGGGATTATGTTGTTGTCGTTTAAGATGCTCTATAGCATAGACACTTCGCATGTACCAACCAACTTCATTTAGATTTTCTGTAAGCATTTTTACAATAGCGGTTGCCCAACTACCACCACCAAGTACTGCGAATTTTATTTTATTTTCCATAAAAAAGATTGTGACCTCAAAAATAGGAAAAATACACCTCAAAATAAAAGACCGATAATCAATCAATTAAAAGTTTGGCATGTGTTTTGGTTTATCATAAATGAAATTGAAAACACAAAGCATATGAAAACGCTAAAATTACTTTCGGTTATTTTTTTAAGTTCAATACTGTTAACTTCTTGCGTAGCAGAAGTTGTTATCGAAGAAGATGTGTATATCGAAGAACCAAGAATTACTTTAAATGAGTTACTAAACACCTATGAAATTTGGTACGTAGATATTGAGCGTACAAAAGGTAATGGTGAGGTTCCGTTTTTGCAAAAAGCATTTACAGTTTCATTTAGAAATGGAGCTTTCTTGGCAAATAATAATTTGGTAGGAATGGGAAATAATGGAAATGGCTTTGGATTGAATGTTGGTTTTTATGATACGTTTCAAATGGATTTAGATATTGATCATGATATCGATGGAACATATAGGTTTGTGATATCACAAATTTCTGATAATGAAATAGAAATGTATGATGAGGTGACGAATACGAGCTATTATTTAATAGGACATCAACGTAGTGATTTTGATTATGACAGCGTATTTTATGATAATATTCATTATTTCTTACAAGAATATGAAACCTGGGAAAAAGTATTTACTAGTGAGTACGGGGTATTGAATGAATTTGATAATGAAAACTATTTAAAATTCTCATATTTTGGATCAGGAGAAAATTTTCAAAGCTCTCAAGATGAAATTGGAATTCCTATCAATGATATTTTCTATGATTATACAGGGCATTATGAAGTAAATGATATAATTAACATTTTTGATAGGAAAACTTTAACACTTGATTACGATTATTTGGGCAATGAATTCTTTGAGTTGTCCGTTATAAATGACAGTAAAATAGAATTATTTCATCCAAATTCTGAAACTGTATATCGGTTTGTAGGAAGAAGACATATACAATTCAAGAGTTCTGAGAAAGGAAAACCTACTCAGAATGAAAAGAAAAGAATAAAAAAAGCTGATTTTAGAAAGCTTTCAAAATAAAAGTAAGGTAGCACTTAACAATATTAACTTTTTGGTTGGTTATTTAGTTGGGAATCGCTCTACAAGAGAAATCTTGTTTGAGCGATTTCTTTATTTTATAGAAATACTTTTGATAGTTCTTTTTGTTTTTAGTGTATTGTAAAATGAGTATCTATAGAGATTTTGATTCAAAAAAGGTAATCAAATTAATTTGTGAGGCACTAGTTTATTATAAAATTGATTTTTTTTAAACTTATTTGTCGTAAAATATTTCAAAATTTACGGTAGAATCTTTCAAAATTTAATTTATCTTTAAAAGAGAGTATCTTTACCTTTTATAAAAGTAGCATATAAGATGGCAACAGTAGTACTAGATTTCGGAATTCAAGAAGCTCTGCAAGAATTAGGTGTTTCAACGCATAATAAAGGAACTTCTACAGGATCAAACTGGTTTTCTTCAGAAGAAGCAATCCTTTCATATTCTCCAGTAGATGGAGAATTAATTGGTAAAGTAGAAGTTACCACTGCGGCAGATTATGAAAAAGTGGTGCAAACCGCAACAGAAGCATTTAAAACATGGAGAGTGATGCCAGCTCCTCAAAGAGGAGAGATTGTAAGGCAGTTTGGAGAAGAGTTGAGGCGATTAAAAGAACCTCTGGGTAAATTAGTCTCTTATGAAATGGGAAAATCATATCAAGAAGGCCTAGGTGAGGTACAGGAGATGATAGATATTTGTGACTTTGCAGTTGGATTATCTAGACAATTACATGGTTTAACTATGCACTCAGAACGTCCTGGACATAGAATGTATGAACAATACCACCCCCTTGGAATTGTAGGAATTATTTCTGCATTTAATTTTCCTGTAGCTGTATGGTCTTGGAATACAGCTCTAGCATGGATTTGTGGTGATGTATGTATCTGGAAACCTAGCGAAAAAACACCGTTATGTGGAATTGCATGTCAGAATATTATAACCAAAGTTTTAAAAGATAATAATCTGCCTGAAGGAATTTCTTGCCTGATTAATGGAGATTATAAAGTAGGAGAAATGATGACAACAGACAACAGGGTTCCTTTGATCTCTGCAACTGGATCTACTCGTATGGGTAAAATTGTTGCAGGAACAGTTGGGCAACGTCTCGGTAAATCACTTTTAGAACTAGGAGGAAATAATGCAATTATTGTTACACCAGATGCCGAGATCAAAATGACAGTAATTGGAGCTGTATTTGGTGCGGTTGGTACGGCAGGACAACGTTGTACATCTACTAGACGATTAATTATACATGAATCTATTTACGATCAAGTAAAAAAAGCAGTGATTGATGCATATAAACAATTGAGAATAGGAAATCCACTTGATGAAAATAATCACGTAGGGCCGTTAATTGATACAGATGCAGTAAAAGGGTATCAAAATGCTCTAAAAAGAGTAGAAGAAGAAGGAGGAACTGTTATTGTTGAGGGAGCAGTGCTTACTGGAGAAGGATATGAAAGTGGATGTTATGTAAAACCAGCCATTGCTGAAGCTAATAACTCGTTTGAAATAGTACAGCATGAAACATTTGCTCCAGTATTATATCTTTTAAAATATAGTGGAGATATAGGAAATGCAATCGAATTACAAAACGGAGTTGCACAAGGACTATCTTCTGCAATTATGACGAATAATTTGAGAGAAGCAGAACGTTTTTTATCTCATGCAGGATCAGATTGTGGGATTGCAAATGTAAATATAGGAACCTCTGGGGCAGAGATTGGTGGGGCATTTGGTGGAGAGAAAGAAACAGGTGGAGGGCGCGAATCAGGATCAGATGCTTGGAAAGTGTATATGCGTCGCCAAACAAACACAATAAATTACACTACAGAGTTACCATTGGCACAAGGGATTAAATTTGATCTCTAGGTAGTTAATTTTATGTAATAAAATAGAAAGCATCCTTGATTAAGGATGCTTTTTTTGTTTGAAAAATTATAAGCTATAGAAAACGCAACCTTGATTGTTTATTAGCATCTTAATCTTGTATATAAGTGATATTTAAAAATGAGAAAAAAATGAGAAAAATCTTTTTTATTTTGTTGATTATTGGTGCATCCTGTGGAAATGATGATGATACAGAAAACCCAGTATTATGCACAGAAGAAGCTAGACTAGGACTAGAAATTGTTATTAAAGATGTAGAAAGTGGAGCAGTTTTGACAGAAGGTATTACAGTAATGGCTAGCGATGGACAATATTCAGAAACATTAGAAAATGTAAAAGGGACCAATCTTTTTATAGGAGCATATGAGCGCAAAGGAACATATGTTATATCAATAAGTAAAACAGGCTATATCTCGATAGTAAGTGATCCCGTTATTGTAACTGAAGATATATGCCACGTGATAACAAAAAACTTAGAATTTGTGTTATCGAAAAAATAAAAAAAATCATAATTTTTCATAATTTTTCATAAAATAATTCAAAAAATTAAGCTAATTTTGAGAATCACTCATAAATCAGCTTAAAAAATGAAAAGATTTTTATTTTACCTAAGACAGTCAGTTTGGGCGGCTTCTCTTTTTGGGGCCATTACTACAGTAAGTTCGCAACAACTTAAAAATCAGGCAGACCAGCCTGTGAAAGGACATTCACTTTATAAACAATCCAAAATTTATGATAGTAAATATGGATCTAAGAATAATGTGAAAAAAGTTGGAGACAATGCGATACAAAGAATGAAATGGGAATTTGAAAGACTCAAAGACCCTAAAACAGGAAAGATTCCCCTAGGAATCAGAACCAAAGAAGTTAGCTTTGCAAGTAAAATTGCAACAGGAAACGATTCAAAACAATCGATTGCCAATTCTGCAAAATCTTCTAAAGTAGGTCGTTTTTCATATTGGAAAAATAGAGGGCCTTATAATGTAGGAGGAAGAACAAGAGCATTGGCAATTGATCGTACCAATGAAAATATAATTTTAGCAGGAGGAGTTTCTGGTGGATTATGGCGTTCTACAGATAGTGGCAACACATGGAAAAAAGTAACCAATAGAAGGCAGTCACCAAGTATTACCTGCATAGTGCAAGACCCAAGACCAGGCAAGCATAATACATGGTATTATGGTTCAGGAGAACGATTGGGTAATTCTGCTGGAGCAGGAGGTGCTTTTTTTCAGGGAACGGGAATATATAAGTCTATTAATGGAGGGAGGTCATGGAAACTTCTTGAAGCTACTAATGATAATGATATTAGAGCTTTTGGACCATTAGATCTTATTAATTCGATTGCTATTAACCCTATTAATGGAGATATCTATGTTGGAACTATTTCGGGAGTACAGAGATCTCAAAATGATGGTAGAACATTTACTGAGGTTTTATCAGGAGGATTTGATACCAAAGCAGAGGTGTTAATTACTCCAGGGGGTAAAATTTATGCCACTTTAGATTCCGAAAGTGATCCTAATAAAGGTTTTTTTGCTTCAACAGATGGCGATACATGGGTTAGTATAACTCCTAATTTTATTTCAGAAACAATAGGTAGAACCGTTATGGATTTTAATCCATCAAACGAAAATGAAGTATATTTCTTTGCAGAAAATTTGGGAGCAGGTTCACCAGCGTTTTTATTAAAATATAATGAAGGAGCAACTGCTCAAGAAGCATGGGTAGATTTAACAGCTAATCTTCCTCCTAACTTTGAAGATAGAGCAGGGACTTTTAATCTTCAAGGAGGATATAATCTTTTGGTAAAGGTAAGTCCTGCTGACCCTAACTTAGTTTTTGTTGGAGGAACTAATTTGTATAGATCAACAACTGGTTTTACTACTCCTACTGGTATAGATGGGTGGATTGCAGGGTATAGTCCAAGGAACTTAAGCTCATTTAATCAATATACAAATCAACACCCAGATCAACACGCATTGGTATTTTATCCTTCAAACCCAAATAAAGTATTATCAGGTAATGATGGGGGGATATATGTGACAGAAGATGTAACCGCTACAAATACTAATGAGTTTAATGAGCCTGTTCAATGGGTTTCTTTAAATAATGGATATATAACAACACAACCATACCACGTTTCTTTTGATCCTGAACCTAATAGTGATGATTTACTTGCTGGTTTTCAGGATAATGGCAGCTGGTTTACCTCTTCAGTCAATGTTACAGACCCTTGGATCGAGGATTTTGGAGGTGATGGTTCTTATAATGCAATTGCAGATAATGGAAGAACAAGATACGTCTCTTCGCAAAGAGGAAATGTATACAGATTTAATTTTGATGAGGCAGGAGTGTTTCAGTCCTTTACAAGAATAAGACCAGCAGGAGCAAATGATCTTGCTTTTATTACTCCGTTTATTTTAGATCCAAACAATGATAATATTATGTATTTACCAGCGGGTAATAGAATATGGAGAAACAACAATCTAGATGAAGTTCCGCTTTTTTCTAACGCATTTGCAACCGTAAATTGGGTGGATTTACCAAATACAGATACACCAGCAGGAACAACAATAACATCGTTGGATGTTTCTAAATATCCAATAGCCAATAGATTGTATTATGGAACCAACTCTGGTGGTATCTATAGAATGGATAATGCTAACTTAGATGATCAGGTAGTAGTAGATGTTTCTACAGGAAAAGGATTGCCAGAAGGATTTGTGAATGATATCAATGTTGATCCTTCAAATTCTGATAGAGTGATCGTTACTTTTTCAAATTATAGAGTGATCAGTGTATTTCTTACGGTTGATGGAGGAGATACTTGGACTAATATCAGTGGAAATCTAGAAGAAAATGCAGATGGAAGTGGTAATGGTCCCTCAGTAAGAAGTACAGCATTTTTTGGAGGTAGCCAGGGATTCTTTGGTTCACGATTACAAAAAGTATATGCAGCAACAAGTACAGGGTTATATTACACCAATAGGTTAAATGGAGAAAGAACTCGTTGGATCAAAGAGCCTTTTGCTATAGGAAATGCAGTAACAGATGAGGTGAAAACTCGTAAAGATGGATTTATTGCGGTAGCCGCTCATGGTAGCGGATTATATAGTGCCAGGTTCCCTGTATTTAATGAATTACCAGAGTCATCATTGAGTGTAGCTTATTTATTAGAAGATCTTTTAGTTGCAGAAAATAGTGAAAGTATACAAGTAGATGTTACTGGTTTATTTGTGCACTCTAGTGGAGCGCCAATAAATATTGAGTTTACCAATTCTAATCCAGAATTAGTAACGGCTACTTTAGATGGGAACACAGTTACCCTTTCTTTTGCCCCTGATAGTTTAGGAAAAGCAACTATAGGACTTGTAGCAACTTCTGGTGATGAACAAGTAGCAGAAGGATTTACAGTGTCAATATCTGAACTTCCTGTTTATGAGCAAGTAGCAGGTTCTGTATCAACATTACCATCTCAATTTTTTGTAGATTTCGGTGGGCTAGTGCAATCTGCGGATGATTTTGTTATTCCAGTAGGAAACACATGGACATTAGAAAGAATTGTAGCTTTTGGATCAGGAAATAACTCCCCTCAATTAACTAATGCAACGGTGGTTATATACGAAGACAATGCAGGTGTTCCTGGTGCTGAGGTATATAATAGTGGAGAGATTGTACCGATTTCTGATCCTTCAGATTTAAACTTGAATTTAATGTTACCGCAAGGAGTAACACTACAAAGTGGAAGCTACTGGCTATCAGTATACGCAAATCTGGCATTTAACCCAGATTCAACTCAATGGTTTTGGGCTTCTCAAAATGGAGGAATTGGCCAAGAACCACATCTTAAAGATGAATTAGATTTATTTGGCACAGGAGCAATTGATTGGACACCTGTTTCAATTGCTTTTGGTAGAGATCCTCTAGATCAAATATTCCAGATTTATGGAGCAGTAGATGATGGTAGCACAGGTAATGGCCCTTCAATAGCAGAGCCTCTAGCTACATTGGATGTAGAAAAAGGAATTTCGGTATACCCAAATCCATCTAGTGACCAGTTCTCGTTTAATCTTAAGAAAATAACTTCAAAGTCTAGCGAGAAAATTTCTATAAATATTTTTAATAACACGGGTAATCTGGTGTATTCTAAAGGAAATATTGATGCAAATTCCGATTTGACATGGAATGCATCAAGTATGCCAGCAGGTTTATATGTAGTAAGAGTTTACGGAGGTACAACTAATAATACATTTAAAATTGTAAAACGATAATTTCTATATATAAAAAGAGGTTGAATTTTTCAACCTCTTTTTTAAAATTATATTATGACCAAAATACTATATGTAGTACTGGCAATATTATTATTTTCTTGTAAATCTAATAGTGTTGCACAAGAAAAAGGAATTAAAAATACTAGTTCTAAGGTAGAAAAACCTAAGTTTGGTGATACTCAGAGTATAGCTGTTGACCCCAATACAGTTCATTTAGTTGCTGTAGTGCAAGAACTGAAAAAAGATGGAATGCTCTGTGATAAAAAATTTAAAGCAACTACAAGTGTAAGGATAAAAAGAATTATTAATTCGGGAGCAGGTATTGTTAATATGATTAGCGCTGGACAAGAGATCGTTTTTGGTTTTGTGAATTCTCCAGCAAATGATTTCAAAAATCTAACTCAAGATATAAGTAAAGACAAGGAAGTATTTTTTAAAGTAAGAGAAAATCTATGTTCTGATATGAGCAATACAATGTATGAAGTCGTTAGATATAACTAGAAGATAAGTTGTTATTTGTTGTTTCCTGACTTATTCTATCTCTCTTAAACATTATATAACAGTTTTTTGTGAATATGAAGCAGAGTATATTGGCTATAATATTATTATCTTTGAAGAGTGAAGATTCTTGTATTTATATTATCAATATATTTTTTGGCACTTAATCTTATGCCATGTAATGATACTATTTCTACTACAGAAGACACCCATATAGAAACTTCGACATGTACAGGAGATACTCATGATGACTCTACAGAAAATGATTTATGCTCCCCTTTTTGTCAATGCCATTGTTGTCATGTGCATGTAGTTGATTTTAATATTAATTCATATCAATTACTCTTACCAGAGATGTATCCTCAATTATTTACTCATTTTGATAGTGTAGGTAAAGAGATTCCTGATTTACCTTTTCAACCTCCCAAAGTTTAGTTCAGTTTAAAGGATGCGTACGTCCTGACATGTCTTTTTTATAAAGGAAAGACTCGCTTAATCGCTGTGTTTTATTTAAAAAATAAAGCATATCGTAACAAATAACTGAATTAAAAATACACTATGCTTAATAACATAATTAAGTATTCTATAACTCATAAATTGATTATAGGAATACTAACCTTTGCATTAATTGTTTGGGGGGTATACTCTCTAAAACAGTTACCAGTAGATGCAGTTCCTGATATAACAAACAATCAGGTACAGGTGATAACCTCTTCGCCTACCCTTGCAGC
Organism: Aquimarina sp. I32.4; assembly: GCF_002924285.1. Classification (NCBI taxonomy): domain Bacteria; kingdom Pseudomonadati; phylum Bacteroidota; class Flavobacteriia; order Flavobacteriales; family Flavobacteriaceae; genus Aquimarina; species Aquimarina sp. I32.4. Next base: position 13,276 of record NZ_PGUB01000027.1, read on the forward strand.
GCCAGAGATAGAACGACTACTTACTTTTCCTGTTGAAATTACAATGGCTACCATTCCTGAGATTGAAGAAATACGCTCTTTTTCTCGTTTTGGATTATCTGTAGTAACCATTGTATTTGATGAGAAAACAGATATTTATTGGGCAAGACAACAAGTTAGCGAACGCCTTGTAGAAGTACAATCACAAATACCTGCTAATATTGGTAAACCAGAGATAGCGCCTCTCACTACTGGATTGGGTGAGATATATCAATACGTTATTACCACTGAGCTAGGATATGAAGATCAGTATGATGCTTCTAGTTTACGGACTATCCAAGATTGGATTATAAAACGCCAATTGCTAGGCACGCCAGGAGTGGCAGATGTGAGTAGTTTTGGTGGATATCTTAAGCAATATGAGGTAGCTATACGTCCAGAACGATTAAACGCTATGAATGTATCTATCTCAGAAATATTCAATGCATTACAGAATAACAATCAAAATACAGGAGGTGCCTATATCGAAAAAAATGATAAATCTCTCTTTATCAGAAGTGAGGGGCTAATAGGTAGTATTACGGATATAGAGAATATATTGATTAAGCAAACTACAGATGGGATTCCTATTTTGATCAATGATGTTGCCATAGTGCAAATGGGAAAAGCAATTCGTTATGGGGCTACCACTCGAAACGGAGAAGGGGAGGTGGTAAGTGCTATTGTAATGATGCTAAAAGGAGCAAATTCTGCCAAAGTCATCAAGAATGTGAAAAATAAGATGGCGTCTATAAGTAAAACTTTGCCAGAAGGAGTTATTATAGAGCCATTTTTAGACAGAACTAAACTTGTAAATAATGCCATAGGTACCGTAACCACAAATCTTATAGAAGGAGCACTCATTGTTATATTTATCCTTTTATTATTATTGGGAAATTGGCGTGCAGGATTAATTACAGCATCTGTTATTCCTCTATCTCTATTATTTGCTTTTGGAATGATGCATCTTTTTGGGGTTTCTGCAAACTTAATGAGTCTTGGCGCTATTGATTTCGGATTAATAGTAGATGGAGCTGTAATCATTGTTGAAGCAACAGTATTTCATCTTGGGGCTTTAAAACTTACAAAAAGAATGACCCAAAAAGAAATGGATGATGAGGTGTATGCTTCTGCCAGTAAAATCAGAAACTCTGCTGCTTTTGGAGAGATTATTATACTTATTGTGTACCTGCCCATTCTGGCATTGGTAGGAACCGAAGGGAAAATGTTTGGTCCAATGGCAAAAACTGTAGGTTTTGCCATTATGGGAGCATTTATACTATCTCTCACATATGTTCCTATGGTATCTGCTTTGGGATTGAGTAAGAAAGGAACACATAAAGAAAACATTTCAGATAAAATCATAAATTTCTTTTATAAGCTGTATGAGCCCATAATCAAATGGTCGATGCGTAGCAGAATACTAATCCTAGCTATTACATCAGGACTTTTTATAGTAGCGTATTTGGTGTTTAATACTCTGGGGGGTGAATTTATACCCATATTAGAAGAAGGAGATTTTGCAGTAGAAACTAGAGTGCTTACAGGGAGTTCGCTATCTAATACGATAAAAGCGACAACCAAAGCAGAAAAAATATTACTTGATGAGTTTCCTGAAGTTTTACAAGTGGTTTCAAAAATTGGATCAGGAGAAATACCTACTGACCCCATGCCAGTAGAGGCAGCAGATATGATGATCATCCTCAAAGATAAATCAGAATGGGTATCAGCTGCAAATAGATCAGAATTGGCACACAAAATGGGGGAATCCTTAGAAGTGATTCCTGGAGTAGCTTTTGGTTTTCAGCAGCCAATACAAATGCGTTTCAATGAATTGATGACAGGGGTACGACAAGATGTAGCAATAAAAGTGTATGGAGAAAACCTTGAACAACTCTCATCCTACGCAAATCAGATGGGTAAAATAGCCCATACAGTAGAAGGAGCTGTAGATGTTTATGTTGAAGAAGTAACAGGAGTACCTCAGATCGTCATTGATTACAACAGGGCGCAATTGGCAAAATATGGATTAGATATCAAAACAGTAAATAATACCATACAAGCAGCTTTTGCGGGTGCTTCTGCTGGATTGGTTTATGAAGGAGAAAAACGTTTTGATCTGGTAGTACGACTAGACAATAGTAATAGAACCAGTATCACCGATGTGCAAAACCTTTATATAAATGGGCATAATGGAGAGCAGATTCCATTACAGCAAGTGGCAGAAGTAGCTATCAAAGATGGTCCCTATCAAGTACAAAGGGATAATACCAGAAGGAGGATCATCGTTGCTTTTAATGTGCGTAATCGGGATGTAGAAAGTGTAGTAAAAGAAATCGAGTCAAAAATAGATGCTCAGGTAAAATTGGCTTCAGGTTATACAGTAGCTTATGGAGGTCAGTTTGAGAATCTAATTAAAGCCAAAAATCGATTGGCAATTGCAGTACCATTGGCATTACTCCTTATTTTTATATTACTGTATTTTACCTTTGGGTCTTTGAAGCAAGGTGTTCTAATTTTTACCGCCATCCCTCTTTCTGCCATAGGAGGAGTTTTTGCGCTTTGGATTAGAGATCTACCTTTTAGTATTTCTGCTGGAGTAGGTTTTATAGCTTTATTTGGAGTCGCTGTACTAAATGGTATAGTGCTGATAGCAGAATTCAATAGATTAAAGAAACAAGGAATTACTGATGTTTTTGAGCGTATTTACATAGGAACTAAGACCAGATTGCGTCCTGTGATTATGACAGCTACGGTAGCTTCATTAGGATTTTTGCCAATGGCAATTTCTCAAACCTCAGGAGCAGAAGTACAACGACCTCTGGCAACAGTTGTGATAGGCGGGTTGATTACGGCTACCTTTTTGACCCTAGTAGTATTACCTATTCTATATTATTATTTTGAAAAAAGAATACAAATGATGCCAATAAAAAAAGTGTTTTCATTATTAGTATTGTTTGGGTTATTTGGTAATATAACTTCAATACATGCACAGGCAGATGTACAAAAAATAGTATACCAAGATTTAGAAGAAATTATAAAGGTAGCATTAGAAAACAATCCAAATGTACAAGTAGCACTACTGCGAACAGAACAGAAACGTGTGCTCAAAGGAACAAGTATTAATTTACCAAAAACTAAATTTAGTCTTGAGTATGGACAAACCAATAGTGATTATGATAATGATAGTCGCTTTAGTATTAGTCAGAAATTTGCATTTCCTACACTATATACTCAGCAGAATAAACTAGCAAAAGCAACTATAAAATCTAGTGAATTACGTGAACAAGTAGTTCGAAACGAAATTATAAAGCGACTTAAATCTACCTATTATCAACTATGGTTTCTTAAGAGTAAGCAACAACTATTACATAAACAGGATAGTATTTATCAACGATTTGCGTATGTGGCAAATTTACGTTTCAAGACAGGAGAGAGTAATGCATTAGAAAAAGCAACTGCTAATGCAGAATTAGCTGATTTGCAAATACAGATACAAAATAATACTACTGCTATACAGGAATATCAGTTAGTCATGCAAAAATTAATGAACTCTGAAACAGCAGTTGATATCGATGTTTCTAGCTTAGAAATGAGGTCAGAGTCAATCTTGGTCTCACAAAATATAGAAGGGATAGAAAAAAATCCTGAAGTGTCTTTTTATAAAGAGCAAATTACCATTGCAGATCTTAAAAAATCGGTAGCAGTATCAGAGATGCTTCCTGATATTACATTGGGTTATTTTAATCAATCGTTTAATGGTCCAGGAGAAAGAAAAAATGGGACGTCAACAGTTTTTGATACATCAGATCGATTTACTGGCGTACAATTAGGGTTGGCTATTCCTATATGGAGTAAACCTCATTCAGCAAAGATCAAAGCAGCCAAAATATATCAAGAAGAGAGTGAAACACGAATGAAAGTGATAGAAAACGAGGTAAACACACAGTTGAAATCATTGATGCATCAGCTTCAGAAAAATAAAAAAAACATATCGTATTATGAGAAAAATGCGATTTCACAATCAGAACTGTTATTAAAACAGTCCCTGTTGGCATTCAAAGAAGGAGCTATTGGGTATATAGAATATGTACAAGGGCTTAATCGTTCTTTGGGTATCAAAACCAAGTATTTAGAGTTTTTGAATATTTACAATCAAACACTTATAGAAATCGAAAGTATAATTGCAATTCAATAATAATGAAAACAAACCTATATATAATACCAGTATTACTTGCCCTTCTTTTTGCTTCGGGATGTAATAACATAGCAACAGTTTCTTCTCAAGAAAAGCATGAAGATGCTCATGAAGATCATATAGAATTGACAGATAAACAAATAAAACAAACTCAAATAAAAGTTGGAACAGTTGAAAAACGAAATATCGGAAAGGAGTTGAATGTGAATGGAATGATAGATGTGCCCCCGCAAAGTAATCTTTCTATTACTGTGCCTTATGGAGGTTTTTTGAAATTTACCGATATGCTTCCTGGAACAAGATTAAAAAAAGGACAACTTGTAGCAAGGGTAGAGAACCCTCAGTTTATAGAATTTCAGCAAAACTACCTCGAAGCGGTAGCAAAAAACGAATACCTGAAGGCTGATTATGAACGACAGAAAACACTTAATCAAGAAGAGGTTTCTTCAACAAAGATATTTCAAAAAGCAAAAAGTGATTATTTGATTAATAAGGCAAGTATTCAGGCGTTAGAAAGTAAATTGAAAATGGTAGGAGTTAGCCCTTCAAGTGTAAGAAAAGGAAAAATATTTTCTGTAGTCAATGTGTATTCCCCGATCAATGGGGTAGTGCGTGAGGTGTATGTAAATACGGGAAAATATTTTGGTGCTCAAGATGTGCTAATGGATATCACTAATGCCGATGATTTACATGTAGAGCTCAAAGTGTATGAAGATGATATTCCGTTGATCAAAAATGAACAACGCATTCGTTTTCGTCTGGCAAATCAACCTGATACATGGATGGAAGCAGAGGTTTTTCTGATTGGTAATAATGTACGTGAGGATCGATCAATAACAATACATGGGCACTTAAAAGAAGAAAATCATGAATTGCTTCCTGGAATGTTTGTAAATGCAAGAATAGAGGTGGGTACACAAGAAGCATATACTGTTCCAGAAGCTGCAATAGTACGTTTTGATGAAAAGTATTATGTGTTTGAAATTGGTAAAAAAAGAAAAGAAGGTGAAAAAATAGTTACCGATTTTGAGATGATACCTATTGTAAAAGGAGCGGAAGAAGATGGGTTTGTAGCAATTACACTAGAAGATCAGACCAAAGATATAAATACAATCCAATTGGTGATTAACGATGCTTTTACACTATTGGCAACAGCAAAAAATAGTGGAGAAGGTGGACATGCCCATTAGTCAAATATTTTTTTTCACCTTATTATAAGTAGAAACCTATTCTTGTAATTTCTTCTAGTAGGGTTTACTTTTTATTGATTATTGGCTAATTAACAGAATTAATTAGCCAATAATCAAATAATTTTGTGAGGTACTATAATCAAGTGATATTATATATCATTCAATAATTTTGTGATCTCGTCAAGTTTTGGTGTTAAAATAACTTCAATACGTCTGTTTTTGCTTTTTCCTGCACTAGTATCGTTAGAAGCAACGGGAGCAAATTCTCCTCTTCCTGCGGCAGTGAGGTTTTGCGGATCAATTTTTTTGTTTTGCAATAGAATATTCACAATAGCAGTGGCTCTTTTAGTAGAAAGGTCCCAATTTCCAGATAACTGTCCATTTCCAGTATAAGGCACATTATCAGTGTGACCTTCTATAAGGACTGCAATGTCAATGTTTTGTCCTAATACTTTACCTAGTTGCTTTACTGCTTTCTGTCCTTGCGTTCCTACAGCCCAACTACCAGATTCAAACAGGAGTTTGTTTTCCATAGAAATATAAATTTTACCATTGCGTTCTTCTATAGTAAGACCTTTACCTTCAAAATTACGAAGCGCTTTAGAGATTGCATTCTTTAGAGCTTGCATTTTTGCATCTTTGGCAGCTATTAGACCTTCTAATTCATCAATACGTTTAGAACGAGAATTCAAGTCTCTTTGTAAGGTTTCTAGACGGCTACGTTCTTTTGCTAATGCACGTTCTTTCTCTTCGAGTTGTTTTAATAATTCTCTGTTTTTTTTACTATTTGATGCAATGGCCGCAGAGCTATTTTTTTCTAACGCATCATAAGAGTTTTTTAAATTTTCATAATTAGCTTGAGCAGCATTGTATTTTCCTTCGAGATCATCCCTCTCTGCTTTGAGTTTTTGATATTCGGCATCTAACTGCTCCAGTGCTTTTTTATTTGCATTATTTGCTTTTTCTAAGGTAGAAAGAGCATCTTTGTTTTTACGATTTTCTCGTTTCAATCTGGCATATTTTCCTTCCAGATCTTTATACACTTTAGTCGAAACACAAGAAGACATAAGAGTACCGACAAGTACCATTAACACAATTTTTTTAATCATTTTATGGGGTATTTAGGGGTTTAAAAACTATACTTCTAATTCTACAACAATAGGACAATGATCACTATGTTTAGCTTCTGATAAGATAACGGCTCTTTTTAAATTATCTTGTAAAGGTTTAGACACCATACCATAATCCAAACGCCATCCTTTGTTGTTTGCTCTTGCATTAGCTCTATAGCTCCACCATGAATATTGGTGAGGTTCTGTATTAAAGTGTCTAAAAGAATCAATAAAACCGCTATCCATAAAATTACCTATCCATTCTCGTTCTACAGGTAAAAAACCAGACACATTTTTATTACGTACAGGATCATGAATATCTATTGCTTGATGACATATGTTATAATCACCAAGAATAACCAGATTAGGATGTTCTTTTTTGAGGTCGTTTACATAGGTTTGAAAATCAGCCATGTATTTAAGTTTGTGCTCTAGACGATCTGTATTGGTACCACTAGGCAGGTATAAACTCATAATAGAAACTCCGTCAAAATCAGCTCTTAGGTTACGACCCTCAAAATCCATATAATCTATCCCAGTACCATAGGCTACATGTTTGGGCTCTGTTTTAGATAAAATAGCGACACCACTATATCCTTTTTTTTGAGCACTGTACCAGTAATTATAAGAATACCCTGCTTGTGAAAACAGATCTAGATCTAATTGTTCTTTATTGGCTTTTATTTCCTGAAGGCAAATTACATCAGGGTCGGCCTGTTGTAACCACTCTAAAAATCCTTTTTTTATTGCTGCTCTGATTCCATTTACATTATAGGATACGATTTTCATTGCGCTATCAATTTAAATTTTAGTAAAAATAGAAAATGAACTGTCATAGTTATGCATTTTAATGATCTAAATGCAGTAGGGTTTTAATAAATTTTCATGATCTTTATAGGTAAACATCACAAAACATGAAAAATATGCTCAAAATCACCTGTTTATTTCTCGCATTTAGCATATACAACTGTATCCCTACAAAGGGAGTAGAAACCAAAGATAATGCTGATTCCAAAACAAGTAAACAACAATTTTTGAAAGAGATGAAAGAAAAAGGATTTAGTAAAGGAACTATTGTTACGAGTAAGAATACTGATTGCTCTTATATACTTAATGTCGAAGAGTTTGAAGATAATCTGGATCCTATAAATTTAAAAGAGTTTTTTAAAAGTGAAATCCCCGAACATGTGTGGGTGAAATTTTCTAGCCTTAGAATGCCAAGTAGGTGTAATGAAGCACGTCCTGTTTCTATTACAGAGATTACTAGGAGAGATAAACTTTAGCTCTCGTCTATTGCACTATAAATTTGACAGCATCTGCTTTTTTACTATTGCCTAGTCTAATAAAATAAACTCCAGACCTAGCATACGACATATCTAGGGTATAAATAAACCTGTCATTGGCGTCTTTTTGTATGAGATTGGTAGCAATAACCTGTCCTAGAATATTAAAAACATAAATTCTTGTTTCACTGTCAGAACCCAGATCTGTTTTGGTAATCAAAAATTGATTATTCGGCTCGCTTATTACAAGTAATTGAGTGTCAATATTTTTGTTTTCCCCTATGTCTACTGTGTAGTCATGTGTTGTACCAAACTCCATAGAGCCACAGGGATCATTAAGTGAGTCTCCATTATTCGTATTTGTATCTCCTGCACGAATTCTTAATAAATGCTTCCCTAAAGGCGCATCTTTTGATACTAAAATATCAAACTCTTGATCCTGATTGGCTTTTTCTACTGTTTTATTACTGATGAGTAACTCTGATGTTTCAAAAACGAAATTATCATTATAATCTACCCATAAAGATATTCGTTCAGACCCTTCCTGATCAGCAAATCCTGTTTGTAAAGTCAAAGTGTATGCTCCTATAGATCGATTTAGGTTAATGGTGAAATTAGTTGTAAAATCCTCATACCCTGTATTGCAATCAATCTGGGAGTTGATGACATTAGATAACTCAAAAGAAACAACCCCATCTCCAAACCTTGTACAATCTGCAGTAGGTTTACAAAGTTCTCTGTCTATCGTTTGTGTAATGCTATCATTACTGGTATTTTCATCCGCAGTAAGAGCAGTACCTATTTCAAGTATAAAACTTCCTGTTCCCGTCATATCAGCTAATGAAGTAAATGTATAAGTAGCTTCTTCGCGTGATTGCAGTGTGCCCGAGAAAACTTCATTTATTCTGGAGCCATTATTCAAAATATAAAAAACAGGAATATTACTTTGTGTGACAGAACCGTGATTGAATAAGGTAATAGTAATTGATTCTGGAGAGGTAGCAATACCATTATCAGTTGTAGGGGATACCAAATTTCCTATCCCAATGTCTCTAGAAAATAGATTGTTGAGAGTTGTTACACTACAGTCATTTCCTACAACAGTGTCTCCTGCCAGATTGGTTTCTGCGGTGACGGTGTAGGTTCTTTCTGTACTAAGATCGGCACTTGTAGCAAAAGAAAAAGAAGCTGTTTCTAATGGAGCGACTGTACCTGTAAAAGTTTCGGTAATTGCTGTTGCACCATTAATTGTGTAGCTAATAGGAATATTACTTTGGGCGGTAGTACCATAATTTTTGATAGTTACAGTGATAGTTTCGTTATTTGTGTAGGTACTATTGTTTTGAGGGGCATCAACACTAATAATACCAACATCAGTAGTGGTGGTACCAGCATCAACTTTGAAAACACCAACGATATTCCTTGAATTATCATCAGAATCTTCAAAATACTCTGCGATATGCCAAAATGTTTGATCGTCTAAGGGATCCACAGTAAGTTGAGCGTAGTCACCATAGCGATTTCCTCCGCCGCGTTGTATGTCTGTACTAGCTTTAATTTCTTGCTCTGTAATCGTCATGGTTCCCAAGGGATCACCAGCAAGTCTACCTGTGTATTTGATCGATACAAAGCTATCTGCATCTGCTCCCGTATCAATAGTACCCATAGTAGTATACCCCATGCCGATATTACCATAAATATCCATTGCCATACTACCGCACCATGCACTTTTTCCGTTGGGAGATGTATAAGTTCCTTCTTGATACACAGTCCATGGCTGGCCATCACTATCTTGGCGTAGTTCATACCAACGTATTCCAGCTACATTATCAGATGTTGCATCGATATCGACAGCAAAATTGAGGACAACAGTATTATAGTCGCAAAAGCGCCTGTAATTGGTTGCAAACATGATTGCACCTTGTAATACATCAATACTACTACCACCTCCTGGTTGAGGAATATTACTAAATGACCCTCCATCAAAAGTTGAATCAAAAGGAGTCACAGAAATTTCTTGATCTTCTGTAATGGTAGATTTGATAGGAGAAACCCAATCTACATTGATGTTCCATAGTTTTAAGATATCTTGACCAACACCTTCCCATCCATCATCTTGAAAATAAATAATTTTTGCATCACCTTCAGGTGGCAATGTGTTTCCTATTGCATTGAATGATGCAGGGCTATAAAACCCACCTATTCTAGCCCCAGGAAGAGGGAAACCAACCATTTTTACATTATCTTCTCTTTCTCCTCGTAACATTTTTTCTCTTTCGATTACATATACAACCTCACTATCTTGTATAGAGCCTTGATCTTTGTTGGCAGTAACATAATACCCATCAGACCAAACAGAAAACTTTGTGTAATCAGGAAAAGTACCCGTAAAAAACCGATACATAAACCAGCCATCGTTTACAGGGTCTGACCCTCGACATACTGCAACCAAAAAACCATTTTGTGGGTCTCCAGAATCATTAGGGTTACCATCAAATTGAGTTATTACAAATCGGTCGGCAAAGCTGTCATAAAAAACGATCGGGTCTCCTAATCTTTCTCCTGGAAATATATTTTCTAATGATCCTGATTGTAGTAGTGTTCCGCTTCTATCATGTATAGCAAACCCAAAATTTTTGGCACTTACATAATGATTAGGGCCAATAGCTCCTGTTGGGTCAGAAGGAGAATTGGGGCTGGAGTTTGCTTCAAAAGTTAGAGAAGGAGCCTTTCCTGATCTCATATTTTGATTATTTTTTTGTTGTATAAGTAGTGGGTCTTTTCCACGGGGGAAACCTTTTCCTGGAACAATCTTGTTTGCGCCAGTCTTTCTAGGGTTTATTTTACCTTCTTTTGATTTTGCAGGGATTAATTTTTTTCCAGTTAGTGGTTCTATTACCTTCATATAACTAGCAGTAGTAATTCTACTAGCATGCATCACTTTTTTCTTTTGAGAGAATCCTATTGAGGTGAAAAATAGAAAAGTAACTATTACAGTTTTCTTTACTAACATAAGTGATGATTTATAGTTGAGTTTAGGTTTTAATTTAATTACTAAAGTACGACTAAACTTTTAGGATATAATAAACTAATTAGTACTTTATCTAAATCGTTTGCAAAAAAAAGAGTTTTTTAGAAAGAAAACATTAATTTATAATACATAAAAACTATCACCATATTTGGATTGTATATGATACCGTTTTTAAGATTTATAATAAGCTCTCAAAAAGAGGACTTTGGCCTTAAAAAAGAAGTGTGCCTGGAAAATAGGGGTTTAACATAAACCGAGCTAAAAAGGTGTGAAAAACAAAAAAGCTACCTATTTAATAGATAGCTTTTATATTGAAAACGGTGCGTTTTCCTTAAATTATTGTAACCAATATTCAGGATCGGTTTTTTCTGCAATGATTGTTTTAAGTTCTGTAATGGCAACTCTTTTTTGCTCCATTGTATCACGATCTCGTATGGTAACTTTATTATCAGTTATTGTATCATGATCTATAGTGATACAAAAAGGAGTCCCATTGGCATCTTGTCTTCTGTATCGGCGTCCGATTGCATCTTTTTCATCATAGATAACATTAAATTTCCATTTTAGATCATTTACAATTTTTTGTGCGATCTCGGGTAAACCATCTTTTTTGACTAGTGGAAGTATTGCTGCTTTTACAGGGGCAACTACCGCTGGTAGTTTTAATACTACTCTACTACTACCGTCCTCTAATTTTTCTTCTTGTAGTGCAGTAGAGAATACGGCAAGAAACATTCTGTCGAGCCCTATAGAAGTTTCAACAACATAAGGCACGTAGCTTTCTTTCAACTCAGGATCAAAAAATTGTAGTTTTTTACCAGAGTGTTTTTCGTGTGCTTTGAGGTCAAAATCTGTACGTGAGTGTATACCTTCTAATTCTTTGAATCCAAATGGGAAGTTAAATTCTATATCTGCTGCGGCATTGGCATAATGCGCTAATTTATCATGGTCATGAAAACGGTAATTTTCTTTACCTAGCCCTAATGATAGGTGCCAGTTTAATCGAGTTTCTTTCCAATATTCATACCATTTCATCTCTTCTCCTGGTCGTACAAAGAATTGCATTTCCATTTGTTCAAACTCCCGCATTCTAAAAATAAACTGACGGGCTACAATTTCGTTTCTAAATGCTTTTCCTGTTTGGGCAATACCAAAAGGAATTTTCATTCGTCCAGTTTTCTGAACATTCAAAAAGTTAACAAAGATACCTTGTGCGGTTTCTGGTCTTAAGAATAAATCTGTTGCAGATTCAGCAGATGCACCTAGTTTGGTTCCAAACATTAAGTTAAATTGCCTTACCTCTGTCCAGTTTTTTGAGCCTGTTTCTGGATCAGCAATTTCTAGTTCTTCTATCAATGCTTTTACATCAGCAAGGTCTTCGTTTTCAAGAGACTTTGCCATGCGCTGTATCACTTCTTCCTTTTTAGAGAGGTATTTTACTACTCTTGGATTGGTTGCTACGAATTGAGCTTCATCAAAATCATCACCAAAACGTTTTTTGGCTTTAGTAATTTCTTTTTGCGCTTTTTGGTATAGTTTTTCGGCATAATCCTCTATAAGAACATCGGCTCTATATCTTTTTTTAGAGTCTTTGTTGTCAATAAGAGGGTCATTAAAAGCATCTACATGGCCAGAAGCTTTCCAAGTGGTAGGATGCATGAGTATTGCAGCATCTAGCCCTACAATATTTTGGTGCATATTTACCATACTTTTCCACCAGTACTCTCTTATGTTTTTCTTTAGTTCTACTCCGTTTTGACCGTAATCATATACAGCACTTAGTCCGTCATATATCTCACTCGAGCCAAAAATATACCCATACTCTTTTGCATGGGCAATAACCTTTTTAAATTTATCTTCTTGATTTGCCATTGCACAAAAATAATTGAATTAAAATGAATTGAAAACGAATCTGATTTAGATTTTTATTAAAACATTGGATTATTAATAAAAAACAAAAAACCGCCATGTTATTAACAACATGGCGGTTTATAATTTTGTTGATTATGATTATCTTAACTCAAACTGAGTATTTGATATCATTCTTGGTCCAGAAAATAAGTTTACGATATAATTACCTTTTACCAATTCTCCTTCTGCTGCATCAACCAATATACATACATCTAGAGCTTCATTCTCGTAAAATACTTTATTACGACCGCTGTAGGTAAGTATAGCATTACCTTTGTCAAAGTTTACAGCTATTTTATCTCCAATTAGAGTGTTTTCAGGGTTGATAACCTGTACAAACAAGTCTTTGTCTCCTTTTTCTGTTAGTTTATTTGGAGAAAGTGTAAAGCAAACTCGTACTTTTTCTGCTCTACTAGCTTTAGAAGCTCCAGTGATTTTACCACTATTACGTACTCGTACTCCTTCTGCTTTGATGTTTGCAGCAGTAAGGGCAGAACCTCTTTCTACAATTTCTGCAAGTTTACTATTTTGAGTCTGTAAAGAATCAGCCAAAATAATTCTTTGATTTAGTGCAGTAGATGTGCTATCTAAATCTGTTGTCAATTGTGTGTTTGCAGTTGTCAAACTATCTGCAAGTTTGAACAATCTTTCACGTTCTTTTTTAAGTTTACCAACTTCTCTTCTGTATCGAGAAATCAATGCCAAGTTAGCATCATTATCTTTTACGCTGTCTAATAACACAACAATACGCTCTTTTGCTTTAAGTAGGTGATCATCCATCACTTCATTAAGAGCAATAGCATTGTCGTATTTTGTTATCAATTCGCCTAATTCACTTTCAATAAGATCTTTTTCTTGTTGCAAAATTGCTTTATTTTGCTTCTCTTCGTTGTAAAACTTATACGTAAATATCCCTAAAATAAGTAACAGCGCTCCTAGAACACCGATTAGAATTTTAAGGGTCAAGTTATTGTTCTGAGTTGTCATAATTGAAATTTATAATTGTTTGATGGTTATTTTAAATGGCTAAATATAATAATTAATGTTAATCTCCCTATCATAATGTTAAGAGACTTCATATACTTATTTTATCCTATATACTGTGCTGCCTGTGACAGCCCTTTATACAAAAACGAAAGGTTGCTATGTACTTCTTGCAGGCATAGACTCCCTTTGGGCAATTTTCATAACGTAAACGCAAAAAAAATTGAAAAAGTATTTTATGGGCGAATCAAAATAGAAAATGTGACCTCTCTATTTATTTTTCATAAAGATAGCCTGGTGCAAAATTTAATTCATAATCTCAAGTATAGAGGGAGAGAAGAAGTGGGTCAGGAATTAGGAAGATGGTTGGGTCAGGAGTTATCTCAAAAAACTAGATACCAGAGTATTGATGTGGTGGTTCCAGTTCCTTTGCATAAGGTAAGGTTGAGAGAAAGAGGATATAATCAAGTAGAGAAATTTGGTATTGAAATTGCTGAAAAATTGAATGCAGAATATATTGATTCAGTATTGAAAAAAAAATCTTACAATAAAAAACAATCCAAACATCTAAAATTTAACAGATGGATGAATACCGTTGAAACATTCGGCACACAAAACGAGTCTTTGTTAGAAAATAAACATGTATTGTTGGTAGATGATATTGTTACAACAGGAGCAACAATAGAATCTTGTGTGAATGTATTAAAAGATATACCAGGAGTAAAAATAAGTATCGCTACTATGGCAATGGCAGAGTAACTCACACAAAAAGGGTAAACAGAATTTTTTTTAGAGGACTATTTTTTAAGTTTTTTGTTTTTTAAATATAGTTGTTTCTTTGTGTCTTAAAATTATTGTAGAGATTATGAGCAAAAGGATACATACAATATTGCTTGTCGCGGCATCAATTATCATTATTGTTGGTTGTGCCAAAAAAGGTTCTATAACTGGTGGTCCAAAAGATGAAACACCTCCAGTTATTGTAAAAGCTTTCCCTCCTAATTTTTCTACAAACTTTAATAAAAAAGAGATACGTATATATTTTGATGAATATGTGAAGCTAAAAGATGCACAGAAACAGATTATTGTTTCTCCTCCTATGGATCCAAAGCCAACGATTACTCCTATGGGGGGTGCAAATAAGTTTATAAAAATTAAGTTTATTGACACCCTATTAGAAAACACTACTTATAGTATTAATTTTGGCGAAAGTATAGTTGATAATAACGAAGAAAACCCAAATCCTTTTTTTAGATATGTTTTTTCTACAGGAGATTTTCTAGATTCGCTTAGTATAAAAGGAACAGTGAGCGATGCTGTTCAAAAAGAAGCAGACCCATACGTTACCGTGGCACTATATGAAATTGATGAGGAGTATAGTGATTCTGTAGTTTATAAAAATGTACCTAGATATATTACTAATACTCTAGATAGTATAGTTTTTGATTTACATAACCTAAAAGAAGGAAAATTTAAGCTTATTGCTTTAAAAGATGTTTCTAATAATTATACATACGAGCCTAAGCAAGATAAAATAGGATTTTATGAAGAAATAATTACACTTCCTGAAGATACGGCCAAAGTATTTAATCTTACTTTGTTTAAAGAAACACTTAATTTTAAGGTTTTACATTCAAAACAAGTTTCAAAAAATGAATTTATTTTCCCGTATGAGGGGGTAAAAGATAGTATGCAGGTAAAACTGCTTAGCAAAGCTCCGGATGATTTTGAGACGAGAGTTTTTCCTGATAAGAAAAAAGATACTTTACATTATTGGTTTAGGCCATTTTTTGAAGCAGATTCATTATTGTTTGAAGTAACCAATATCAAAAATTATAAAGACACAATAACAACCAGATTCAAAGATCAATATAAGGACTCTCTGGTATTAGAATCTGATGTAGGAAATACACTTGCACTCAATAAAAATTTAGTTTTTTCTGCAAACACTGCGCTAGATAGTATTAATGAAAAGCTAATTTCACTTACAGATAAAGATACACTAGAAGTTCCTTTTTCTGTTGATTTAGATATTCATACCAATGAAGTTGAATTGATTTTTGATAAAACAGAGAGCAACGCCTATAATTTGAAGTTTTTACCAGAGGCAGTCAAGGATTTTGTAGGTAACGTTAATGATACTATAAATATTAATTTCAGAACCAAAAGATTGGCGGATTACGGAACAATTTTTTTAACCTTAGAGAATGTAGAGACTTATCCGGTTCTGGTTCAGATTACTGATGAAAAAGAAAATGTAATAGCAGAACAAGTAGCAAGAGAGCAAAGAGTCTTAACATTTGATCATCTAGATCCTTCTAAATATTTTATTCGTGTAATAATCGATAGTAATGATAATGGAATATGGGATTCAGGTAATTTTTTAAAAGGAATACAACCCGAAGAAATTCGATATTTTGATGCGCCAGTTGATGTAAGGGCAAATTGGGAGATAAAACAAACTTTTGTTTTGGATCAAGACTAGAGGAATGTAAAATTGTCTCTGTCTTGTAGAAAGGGGAGTTTTTTTCTTGTTTGTTGGATATGATCTGCTTTGAGAGTTGCATATAGAATAGTTTCTTTTTCTATAGGGTTTTCTTGTAGTATCGATTCTCCCAAAACATTGTAGATAGCAGAATGCCCATTATGCTCAAAGCCTTTACCGTCTAATCCCACACGATTTACCCCAATGCAGTAACACATGTTTTCTATTGCTCGTGCTTTAAGCAAAGTATCCCAAGCGGTTATACGAATTTTTGGCCAACTAGCCACATATATCAAAGTGTCATAATTAGTAGTGTTTCTAGCCCATATAGGAAACCTCAAGTCATAACAAATCAAAAGCTTTATTTTCCAACCCAGATACTCAACAATTACCTCCTTTTGCCCAGCCGTATAAATATTCTGTTCTTTAGCCAAAGTAAATAATTGGTGTTTATCATACGATTCATAAGTGCCATCAGTATACATAAATATCATACGATTGTAAAACATACCATCCTCTTTAATCACGATACTACCTGTAATAGCACAATTAGATATTTTAGCCATTTTGATGAGCCATTGCATTGTCTCTCCAGTCATAGTTTCGGCTACTTTTTCGGGATTCATAGTAAACCCTGTAGTAAACATTTCTGGTAATACGATCAAATCTGTTTTTTGAGATATGGAATTGATTTTTTGAGAAAAAACAGCACGATTTTGTACAGGATTTTCCCATGCTAGATGAGATTGGATTAATGTGATATTTAGAATTTCTTTCATAATACTTGTGGTTTTTTCTTTTCAAAATTAGAATGCAGATCAGGAGTTGATATATGTCTATATATAACCCTTAAATTTATAAAGCTCATTTGAAGAGTGTAAGTTTCTAACTTTAAATTTCTAAATAACAAACTAACACTTTTTTATTTATACCTAAAAGATTAATTCTCTACACTTAATTAAAAGTTATTCTTTCGACTAAAAAGGAGGCTTATAGGTAAACAGATTATTGAATTCGTTTACAAACCAGAAATCTTCATGATTATATAATTGAATATAATCAATAAAACTAAGATTATAGAGTCATTCATACAGACAAAATGCACTAAATTTTAAAAGTAAACTACTTGGTAATAAGATTTGTATGGTGTGTTTAGTAGAAATCAAGTAGCAAGATGGCTCAAAATGTATGAGATTGTGGGCAAGAAAAATCTGAAACAAATTGTAAGGGTATAACTCAAAAATATCATTTCATATATAAAAATTAACAGCACACACAATCTGTTAAGTAAATGTTGAGTTTTTTTCTATCTTGATAAGAAATAATCTTGTAAGCAAATTAAATAATGAAAAAGCAAAAGCAAAAAAAACTTTAGTTCGATTTCTTTTCCTTTTTCTATTAATAGGGTTTGTTTCATGTGAGACAGGTGAGAACTTAGAAGTTCTAGAGCAGAGTGATAATGGAGAAATACCTTCTAAAACGAGTGTTAATATCTGTGTAAAACTATCTACCTTACTTTCAGATACATCAGGAACAGAAAATTACTTTACTTCATCTAGATTAACAAATAGGTCCTATGTAAATGGTAGGGTACGAGTTAAAAGAAAAAGTGATAATGCAACTATCCAAACTAGATATACTGATAGTAATGGATGTGTATCTCTTAATAAGCCAAGTCAAACCAGTAAGTATTATATAGAAATTACTCCTGTATTAAAATTGGATCGTAATTCATTTGTATATGCCTATACAGGAAGCAGATCTACCTCATCTACCAAGCGAATTACAAGAGATTTTCCTTCATCTGGAGGTTTAACAATTAAAGAAACAAAATACGATGCTACATTTAATGTAATGTCTACACTAGGGTATATCATTAATCGAACAGGGTCCTTTAATGCGCATAGAAACCTACATGTGATCATTAATACTAATCATAGTAGTGGATCTCATATGAGAAGATCTGGATCTCATTTAGAATTGCATATTTATAGTGGTCACCGTAATTCTAGATATGTAATGGCACATGAATTTGGACATGTATACCAGTATTTCTTTGATACCGATTTTGCAAATGACTGTAGTTACCAAAGTAGTTCATGTAGAGGAATTGGAAATCATTCTATGAGAAGTTCAGAGTACTCATCATGTGGCACTTCAGAAGGATTTGCTCATTTCTTTGCTCTTCGTTCTTGGCATAACCAATCTAATAGTTCAGCAAAGTTTAAATACTATAAAGGATCCAAAGACGTAATTCCAGTATATAGCGGAACCAGTGAATACCCTTTGAAGTATAGAATAGCAGAATGTACAGTTTCTTCGAATTCTGATAAATATACAGAATTAGATTTTATGAGAACATTTGCAACTATGCACAAAAGAGGTTCTTCTCTGCAAGCCATTACACAATGGATTGGAAATTCTAATTTTAAACGAGATACAGCTTTCAAAAAGCTAAATGATGAAGCTAATCAAATTGGAGGGAGTCTTAGAAATAATTGGCAAGACGCATATCTTCAAATGTTGAGATAACACAAATTAATATAATCATTCTACAATGCTCTTTGGGTTTAATTCCTTGAGAGCTTATTCTTTTTTAATGAATACTATCCTAATTATTAATATAGAAAATGTGATATGTTAATGCAGGATAGAAAATATATCAGGTAATATTAGACTCAGGAAAATAGAGGAATTAAAAAAACAACAAATAATATAGATTAAGTTGATTTTAAAAATTTCTGATCAAGAATACGATTAGCAATGACTTTTTACTAAAAAAATTGAATTCTTTGTTAAAAAATCATATTTGCCTAACAATTATTTGATATCGTATAGTGAATTCAGGCTACTTTTTTCTAGAAAATCCTTATTTTCGCAGACTTAACAGAAAGTACGATCAAATGAGCACGAAGTTTCCTGAATACAAAGGACTTGACTTACCTAAAGTAGCTGAAGAAATATTGAATTTTTGGCAACAGAATACCATATTTGAAAAAAGTATTAGTGAGCGTGACGGAGCAGAGCCGTTTATCTTTTTTGAAGGACCTCCTTCAGCAAATGGATTGCCAGGCATTCATCACGTAATGGCTCGTGCGATTAAAGATATTTTTTGTAGATATAAAACTCAGAAAGGATTTCAAGTACAGCGTAAAGCTGGGTGGGATACACATGGGCTTCCAATAGAGTTAGGTGTAGAAAAAGAATTAGGTATTACCAAAGAAGATATTGGTAAGAAGATATCAGTAGAAGAATATAATGAGGCATGTAAAAAAGCCGTAATGAGATATACTGATATATGGAATGACCTGACTCAAAAAATAGGATACTGGGTAGATATGGAGGACCCTTATGTCACATACAAACCCAAATATATGGAGAGTGTATGGTGGTTATTGTCAGAGATCTATAAAAAAGGATTGCTTTACAAAGGATATACAATACAACCATATTCTCCAAAGGCAGGTACTGGATTAAGTTCTCATGAACTTAATCAACCAGGAACATATCAGGATGTAACTGATACAACGGTAGTGGCTCAGTTAAAAGCAATAAAAGAAACATTACCCTCTTTTTTAAAAGAGGTTCAGGAAGAAATATACTTTTTGGCATGGACAACTACACCATGGACACTTCCGTCAAATACCGCTTTAACGGTTGGTTCAAAAATAGAGTATGTTGTGGTAAAAACGTTTAATCAATATACGTTTGAACCAATACATGTAATTCTTGCCAAAAACCTTGTAGGAAAACAATTTGCAGGAAAGTTTGTCTTAGCAGAGACAGAAGCAGAAGTACAAGCATTCAAACAAGGAGATAAGAAGATACCCTATTATATCTTAAAAGAATTCAAAGGAGCAGATTTGATAGATGCGAGATATGAACAATTAATAGATTATGTACAACCATATCATAATCCAGAGAATGCTTTTAGAGTCATTGCAGGAGATTTTGTTACTACAGAAGATGGGACAGGAATTGTACATACATCACCCACTTTTGGTGCAGACGATGCCCTTGTAGCCAAACAAGCAAAGCCTGAAGTACCTGCACTATTGGTAATGGATGAAAATAATAATCTAGTACCAACAGTAGATTTACAAGGTAGATTCATTCAGGAAATGGGAGATCTAGGTGGTAAGTATGTGAAAAATGAATATTACGATGATGGTGAGGCTCCAGAGAAATCTGTAGATGTAGAAATTGCTATTAAATTAAAAATAGAAAATAAAGCCTTTAAAGTTGAAAAATATGTGCACAGTTATCCAAATTGCTGGCGTACAGATAAACCTATACTATATTATCCATTGGATTCGTGGTTTATAAAAGTTACAGATTTTAAAGATCGTATGCATGAACTTAATTTGGGGATTAACTGGAAACCTAAGGCGACTGGAGAAGGGCGTTTTGGTAATTGGTTGGCAAATGCAAATGATTGGAATCTTTCTAGATCACGATTTTGGGGAATTCCTTTACCTATCTGGAGAACAGAAGATGGTAAAGAAGAGCTTATTGTTGGTTCTGTTGAAGAGCTAAAGAAGGAGATGGCCAAAGCAATAGAGGCAGGAGTACTCGAAGCAGATATTTTTGCAGATTTTGTGATTGGTGATATGAGTGAGGAGAATTATGATAAAATTGATTTACATAAAAATGTAATAGACAAGGTTATTCTAGTTTCTTCTTTGGGGAAACCTATGAAAAGAGAGAGCGACCTGATTGATGTGTGGTTTGACTCGGGGTCAATGCCTTATGCACAGTGGCATTATCCTTTTGAAAATAAAGAAAAAGTAGAATCAGGAGATCGAAAAGCTGATTTTATAGCAGAAGGTGTAGATCAAACTCGTGGATGGTTCTATACACTGCATGCAATAGGAACAATGATTTTTGATGATGTAGCCTATAAAAATGTAGTATCAAATGGTTTGGTTCTGGATAAGAATGGGCAAAAAATGTCTAAACGATTAGGTAATGCAGCTGACCCATTTGAAACCTTAGATACATACGGGCCAGATGCTACCCGATGGTATATGATTAGTAATGCAAATCCTTGGGATAATTTAAAATTTGATCTAGAAGGAATTGCAGAGGTGCGTCGTAAGTTTTTTGGGACACTATATAATACTTATTCGTTTTTTACACTATATGCTAATATTGATAATTTTGCATATACAGAAGCAGATATTTCATTGGCAGAACGTCCAGAAATTGATCGTTGGATATTAAGTGAATTGCATACCTTGATCAAAAATGTAGATGAGTATTATAATGATTATGAGCCTACAAAGGCAACAAGAGCGATTTCTGATTTTGTACAAGAAAATTTAAGTAACTGGTTTGTACGTTTAAGCAGAAGGAGATACTGGAAAGGAGATTACCAGCAAGATAAAATTTCTGCATACCAGACATTGTATACCTGTATGTTTACAGTAGCTAAGTTAGGAGCTCCTGTAGCACCATTCTTTATGGATAGATTGTATAAGGATTTGATTGCAGGAACTCAAAAAGAAACATTTGAAAGTGTGCATTTGGCTCATTTTCCTGAATATAATCCAGCATTTGTAGATAAATCGTTAGAACATAAAATGCAAAAAGCTCAAACCGTTTGCTCTTTAGTACTTTCTTTGCGTCAAAAAGAAAAAATCAAGGTAAGACAACCATTGCAACGAATTATGATCCCTGTGCTTAATGAAGCAGAAAAGAATGAGATTAATGATATAGCAGATTTGGTTAAAAGTGAAGTAAATGTTAAAGAAATAGAGCTTATAGATGATGCTTCTGGGATATTGGTAAAACAAATCAAACCTAATTTTAAAGCATTAGGTCCTCGTTTTGGTAAAGATATGAGGCTGATTGCTAGCAAGATACAGAAATTTGATCAAGAAACTATAAAAATTCTTGAACAAACAGGTAATTTTGATGTAGAAATTAATGATAAAATTATTACATTAGGTATCAGTGATGTGGAAATAAGCTCTCAGGATATCGAAGGTTGGTTGGTTGCAAACTCAGGAACTTTGACAGTTGCATTAGATGTAACAATAAGTCCAGAACTCAAAAAAGAAGGAATTGCCAGAGAACTTGTGAATCGTATTCAAAATATACGTAAGGATAGTGGTTTTGAGGTAACTGATAAGATAGGAATTGTTTTTCAGAATAATGAAACTATTCAGGAAGCTGTTGCTACTAATGAGAGTTATATTAAAAATGAAACCTTAACCGAGACAATTGAGTTTGCTTCAGATGTAATAAATGGTACAGAAATTGCGTTTGACGACATTGCAACCCAATTGATAATTAAAAAATATTAAGAGTATGGCAGAAGATATCAAAGTAAGGTACAGTGACGCCGATTTGGCGAAGTTTAAGGAAATTATCCTTGAAAAAATGCAAAAAGCACAGAATGATTTAGAATTGTTACAAAGTGCATACAAAAATGATGGTAATAATGGTACAGACGATACTTCACCAACATTTAAGGCATTTGAAGAAGGTAGTGAAACAATGTCTAAAGAAGCAAATACACAGCTTGCTATTAGACAGGAGAAATTTGTGCGGGATTTAAAAAATGCATTATTACGTATAGAAAACAAAACGTATGGTGTTTGCCGTGTAACAGGTAAATTAATTAATCCAGAACGATTAAAACTAGTTCCTCATGCTACACTAAGTATTGAAGCAAAAAACATGCAAAGCTAGCTAATAGTTAGAAGCATGAAATAGAAAACAAGCCTTGAATCTTTAATAAAGATTCAAGGCTTGTTTCAGAGAATTTATTAGTGTTTTTAAAATGACATTATACTCTTTTGAATGTTATATGAGATTGTTCTTTGAGTACTTCAGAGTATCCATATAAATAGAAATATCTATTATCTGTAGACATAGAAAAGTTAATACTTTTATTGGTTTGATCAGGATTATAATTTATAATAGGGTCATTAACCATATTAGAAAAAATCGCTCGATCTTTATATAATAATCTGACAAACTGTCGATTTCGTAATGATACCTTTCCAACAGTACCAGGGTAAAGAGACATGTTTTCAAATTCCATAGTGTAAGGAGCCTCTCCAGTAAAACCATCTAACCTTAGTTTGTTTGGATATAAACTAGATTCTGTAATAGTAATTCTGAACCCTGTAATATCATTTTCTCCAAAGCCAGCATTTTGAATTTCACCAATATGTGAAACTTTTACAATCTCCCAAGTTCCAGGTAATAAGTTGTATGCACTACTGTTGTTATTAGAAAAGACAATATCTTTATCAATATTGTGATTTTTTAATTCCTGTAATTGCTTGTCAATTTCATTAGCTTCAATATTTTCTGGGGTTTGCATGGTAGTATCCTCAATTTTATCTTTACTACATGAAACAATTAAAATAGAGACTAAAAGCATTAATAAAAAATTTAATTTAATATTCATTTTTTTGTATTTTAAATGGTTAATAATAATTTTATATTCTAATACTAAAGACGATTCCTAAGAAGGTTTCCCTGTTTTGAAAAAGTTAAATTTGTCTTATAGTTATCATAAATTGAGTTTCTCAATCAGGGATTTTTTTCTGATAAAAAAGATGTATATAAAAAAATCAAAAAACAAATTGATAAATTTGAGATTGAATCAGAAGAACTTGATTTTTATAAATTTAAATCGGAAGCAGTTCTTTATTCTTGAATATGCTTTTTTAGGAAGATTTTGATGATTTTTATTTACTATTAGTGTCTATGCAAAGCTAAATAGTAACTCATTATATAGACATAATAGAAGATATACGTATAAACCTTAAATTAAACAATGATGATAAAACTCTCCTCTGTTGGCAGTTTATTTGCCATACTTTTTACAATCACAACTATTTCTTGCACCCAACCAAAACCAAAGAGGGTCATCAATTTTCCAGAAACGAATTTGGTTGAAGAGAATTTAATTCCGAAACCGTTAGAAATAATCTCTACAAATGATGGTTTTGCTCTTGATAAGTATACAGCCATTTACACTTCTAAAGATGTAGAAGGTTTTGAAGAGGTAGGAAATTTTCTGGCAGATAAAATAAAATCTAAGACAGGTATTGAGGTGCCAGTAAATATCGATACTATTACAACTATAGAAACGGTCATTAATATTCGTAAATCAGATACTCTTGATCAGAACCTTCCAGAAGCCTATCAATTGCATATCGCTCAAGATACGATTACATTACATTCAAGTACAGCCACAGGTGCTTTTAGAGGTATTCAAACATTACGCCAGATTATTCCAGAAATGAGTAATGATACGCTTACAAAAAATAAAGTATGGGTAATACCAACTGGCAAAATTATAGATTCTCCTCAATTTGAATATAGAGGTGCTATGTTAGATGTGGCTCGTCATTTTTTTGCTGTAGAGGATGTTAAGAAATATATCGATGTGTTGAGTTATTATAAATTTAATGTGTTACACTTACATCTTACTGATGATCAAGGGTGGCGTATAGAGATTAAATCATGGCCTAAACTTACAGAAATAGGTGGGAGTACAGAAGTAGGAGGAAAATCAGGAGGTTTCTATACACAAGAAGAATATACTGATATTGTGAATTATGCTGCAGCTCGTCATATACTTATTGTACCAGAAATTGACATGCCTGGGCATACAAATGCTGCTTCAGTGTCCTATCCTTTTCTGAACGGAAATGGTAAAACACCTAAATTGTATAAAGGAACCAGAGTTGGATTTAGCACTTTTGATACCAAAAAAGATACAGTATATGCATTTATAGATGATGTTATTCGCGAAGTAGCTGCTATTACACCTGGTCCGTATTTTCATATTGGTGGAGACGAAAGTCTAGTGACCAAAAAGAAAGATTATATATATTTTGTAAATAAGGTAGAGAAAATTGTGCAAAAGTATGGGAAACGTATGATTGGATGGGATGAGGTAGCTAATGCAGATATAAGCTCTTCTTCTATCTCTCAACATTGGAGAGGTAAAAAGAATACTCAGGTTGCAGTATCTAAAGGAATGAAAATTATTATGTCTCCAGCAGAAAAAGCGTACTTAGATATGAAGTATGACTCTCTCTCCAAGTATGGATTAGATTGGGTAGGTCATATTCCAACAGATACAGCATATATTTGGACTCCAGAATCATATGTGCCCTTGAAAAGTATTATGGGGATAGAGGCACCTCTTTGGTCAGAGACGATTAGTGATATTGATGAGCTAGAATATTTAGCTTTTCCTAGAGCTATAGGTTATGCAGAAATTGGATGGACTGTCCAAGAGAACCGTAATTGGGAAGATTATAAAGTGCGTTTAGCAAATCAAGGGCCTTTTCTAGAGCGTATGAATGTTAAATACTATCCTTCTCCTTTGATTGATTGGAAAACAAAGCAAGGAATGCAAAAAATTAAGAAATAGGTAACTATTGTTTATATAGTGTAAAATGTAAATAATTGTTTACTTGATATCTACAGCAAGGACTAAGTAGATGTGTGTTCAAAAAAATTGCTCTATACGCAAATAATGCTGGTCAATACCAGTTTTTATTTTGGATATAGGGCAATTTTTTTAAACCTTTCTTGTTAAACCATTAAATATGGTTCTTCTTTAATTTTGCAATTTGAGTTTCACCAATAAAACACTATTTTTGTCCGTCGCTTTTTATAGCCAGATAAATCAACATATTTATGTCTTTAAAGAAATCTATTTTAGTTATAATTTTGGTATTACTTATTGATCAAATTTCCAAAATTTATATCAAAACTCATTTTACTCTTCATCAAGACATAGAGGTCTTCAATTGGTTTCGTATTATATTTGTAGAAAATAAAGGAATGGCGTGGGGTGTAGAGCTTCCTGGAAGTTATGGTAAATTAGTTCTTACCTTATTTAGAGTAGTGGCAATTACAGGAATTGGTTACTGGTTGTATGATTCGGTTCGTAAGAATAGCTCGCCAATACTTACATTTTGTATAGCATTAATCTTTGCGGGTGCTTTTGGAAATATTATAGATTCTATATTTTATGGTATGTTGTTTAGTGAGAGTACTAATATTCATGTAGCAAGTTTTCTGCCTGAAGGAGGAGGGTATGAAGAGGTTTTCTATGGTAAAGTAGTAGATATGATTCAATTTACATTTTATGATGATATTTTGCCAGAGTGGATTCCTTTTGTAGGAGGTGAGCATTTTTCATTTTTTGATCCTGTGTTTAATATTGCAGACTCTGCAATAAGCGTAGGTGTATTCTTATTAATTATTTTTAATAAGAGAGCATTTCCTCAAAAAGAAGCTTAGATTATTCTTTTATGTGATATACCTTTGTAGGAGTGACGCATATGTCCAGACCTATATCGGTGGCAAGAATAGTATCAATTTCTTTTTCTGCAGAGAAAAACGATACACCTATTTTTAAGGTGTTAGGATTACATTTTGCTAGAAATTTATCATAAAACCCTTTGCCATAACCTACTCGATTTCCTTTTTGATCAAAAGCTAATAAGGGGATAAAGACAACCTCTATTTTATTCTCAGGAACAGGAATTCCATCTACGGGTTCAGGAATACCCCAAGAATTTGTTTTTATTACAGTAGTATCAGTAAGTAAAAAATGATCAAGTGTATTATCTTCAAAATTGCTTTTTGATATAATTACATTTTTATCTTTACCCAAAAGGATGTTAAGAATAAATTCAGTATTGATTTCTTTTTGTTTTTCAATAGGTAGAAAAATGTGATAATATGTCTTTTTCCAAATCGGTAGTGTAAGCAAGCGATTGGCAATATCAATACTTAGTTCTTCTATTTGATCAGGGCTCAATTGTGATCTAAGTGTTTTGTATTTGACTCTAAGTGCTTTTTTATTCATTTATAGATTCTTTGGTTATTCTAAAAATTGCATCTCCTTTATATACAATTGAAGATTCATTTACATTTATAATATATCCTTCATTATTCGCTTTGACCACATGTCTCATTTTGCCATAAGGATCGGTAATAGTTGCTAGTATTTCTCCTTTTTCTACATGTTTACCAATAAGTATTTTGATGTGTAATAGGCCGCTATATTTTGCTCGCATCCAGAAACTTTTTTTGATAATCAAAGTATCGGAATCGCGAATAGGAGGATCAAAATTAGAATGTAACATATCCAAATGGTGTAGTATTCTCATAGTTCCTTGTACCCCTTCTCTAGCTATTTCTTTACTACTACTTTGGGATTTACCTCCTTCAAATAATAAAATATCTTTCCCTTTTTTTGCACAAGTTGCTCGATATGAGCCGTCAAGGTTTTTGGATAGTAAAGTAAAAGGAGCGTTAAAAATTTTAGCAAGTGCTATCAATTGTTCGTTTTTTGGATCAACACGTACATGAGGGGCATTAAACCTACTGGCTCCTCCAGTGTGAAAATCTAGACAGAAATCCGCAGTAGGTAAGATTTCATTAATAAACTGATGAGCAAAACGACTGGCAAGTGAACCATTTTTGGTGCCAGGAAAAACCCTGTTCAAATCACGGCCATCAGGAAAAAAACGATTCATACTTAAAAAACCAAAGACATTAAGAACAGGAATACAAATAATACTACCTTTTGATGGTTTGTTGATTTTTTTAGCAATGATTTGTCGTACTACTTCTACGCCATTTATTTCATCACCGTGAATACCAGCAGTAATTAGTATAGTAGGGCCTGAATGTTTTGAACGTTCAATAATTATAGGAATCTCTACCTTGGTAGAAGTATATAACTTGGCAATATTAAAATTGATTGTAGTACTAGTTCCTGGCAGCACTTCTTTGCCTAAGATATTGAGAATATTTTTTTTGGTTGTTTTGGTCATTGTATTACAAGCTTCTTTCTATATAACGAATAATAGTTTTTGCAATGTCTTTTTGTGTTACATTTTCTATACCTTCTAATCCAGGAGACGAATTCACCTCGAGGATAAGAGGACCTCTTTTACTCTGTAATAAATCTACTCCAGCCACTCCCATTTTCAAAGCTTTTGCAGCTTCTATTGCTGCTGTTTCTTCTTCTTTGCTTAAGGTAATTGTAGAAGCAGTGCCTCCTCTATGTAGATTAGAACGAAAATCACCTTCTTTTCCTTGCCTTTTCATTGCGCCAACCACACGATCATCAACTACAAGAACTCGAATGTCGGCTCCTTTTGCTTCTTTTATGTATTCTTGTACAATAACTCTTGCCTGTAGGCCATTAAATGCATCTAATACAGATTCTGCAGCTGTTTTAGTTTCAGCGAGAACAACACCCAAGCCCTGAGTGCCTTCAAGCAGTTTAATAATTAAAGGAGCTCCTCCTACATGAGAGATAACCTCTGATGCATCTTTAGAATAATTTGTGAATACCGTTTTTGGGAGGCCCAATCCTGCCTTTGATAATATCTGTAAACTCCTGAGCTTATCTCTGGATTGAAGTAATGCCTGAGATTTGAGCGTGGTAAATACATTCATTAATTCGAATTGTCTCACTACCGCAGTGCCATAAAAAGTATTAGAAGATCCAATTCTGGGAATTACAGCATCTACAGGATCTAATTTTTTACCTCTATAATATATTTCAGGCTTTTGTTTTTCAATAATAATATCACAGCTTAGAGGGTCAATTACTTGTACATTGTGTTTGCGTTTTACCGCCGCCTGAATTAATGCATTGGTAGAATATAAATTCGTACTACGCGACAAAATTTTGATATTCATTAGAGTGTTAGGTTATAAGAAGGTTTTTTAATTAGTTGTTAGTTGGAAAAATACTATTAGTAAATTTAAAGTCAATCAATATAAAAAAGTGTATGTTATGATCATATGAGAATATAAGTTCTTTGTCGTTATAATGTAGATATATTACATCCAGAAGATTGTATTGTGAGTTTATGTTAATTTTATGAGTGTCAATACAATGCTTATTAGTTTTTGTAATGATACTTTTTAATTCTAAAAGTAAAAACTTTACTTTATTAGTTTGACCAATTATTTTCTTTTCTTTTTTCAAAAGCCATGTTGGTATTGGAAGTACTAATGTAGTAAAAATCGATAAGCATTGTGTGGCATCCCTTGCTTTTAATAGAAAAGCATCCTTCTTATGAGTAGTTAACAAAAATTTAAATATCTCTAAGTTGTATTACAATTGAGGTAAACCCTTAACTTTACAGTTAGAATATGCAAACAGCAACATTAGACATACAAATTAAAACACTGCCTACTAGTCCAGGGGTATATCAGTACTATGATAAGGAGGATAAATTGTTATATGTAGGAAAGGCAAAGAATTTAAAAAAAAGAGTTACTTCTTATTTCACAAAAAATCATGATAACTATAAAACAAAGCTTCTTGTAAGGAAAATCTACAACATAAAACATATTGTTGTAGAAACAGAAACAGATGCATTGTTACTAGAGAATAATCTGATTAAAAAATATTTACCACGGTTTAATGTTATGCTTAAGGATGATAAAACATATCCGTGGATTTGCATTAAAAAAGAACGATTTTCTAGGATATTTCTTACCCGTACTCTTATTAAAGATGGTTCAGAATATTATGGGCCATATACATCAGTAAAAACAGTTCATACGCTTTTAGATCTTATCAAAGAGCTGTATCCTCTTAGGACATGTACGTATGATTTATCTCAGGAAAAAATTAATAATGGAAAATACAAAGTTTGCTTAGAGTATCACTTGGGTAATTGCAAAGGACCTTGTGAGGATTTACAGGAAGAAAAAGAATATACCGAAAATCTAGAGGCGATTCGTCAAATTGTAAAAGGAAATTTTAAAGATTCTTTGATTCGCTTTAAAGAACAGATGATGGTACATGCTGAGAAAATGGAGTTTGAAGACGCACAACGAATTAAAGAGAAAATAGAAATATTAGCGAAATATCAAGCAAAATCAACTGTAGTTAATCCAAAAATAAGTAATGTTGATGTGTTTTCTATTATATCAGATGAATCGTATGGTTATATTAATTTTCTTCAATTATCACATGGCTCTATCATCAGGTCTCATACAACTGAGATCAAAAAAAAATTGGATGAATCTGATAAAGAATTAATAGAATTAGCAATTATTGATATTAGACAACGTTTTAGCTCGATGTCTAGAGAAATATTTGTTCCTTTTGAGGTAGATGTTGGAGAAAAGTTAAAAATCACTATTCCGCAATTAGGTGATAAGAAAAAGATTGTAGATCTATCATTGCGAAATGCAAAATACTATAGGCAAGAACGTTTTAAGCAAATCAAGATCATGGATCCTGATCGACATATAAAACGTTTGATGGCTCAAATGAAAAAAGACCTTAGACTTCCAGAAGAACCTAGGCATATAGAGTGTTTTGATAATTCAAACATACAAGGAACTAATCCTGTTGCTGCTTGTGTGGTTTTTAAAAACGGAAAGCCAAGTAAGAAAGAGTATCGGAAATTCAACATAAAAACAGTAGAAGGAGCTAATGATTTTGCTTCGATGGAAGAGGTTGTGTATCGACGCTACAAGCGATTGACAGAAGAAGAGCAGCCTTTGCCACAATTAATAATTGTAGATGGAGGAAAAGGGCAACTTTCTTCTGGATTGAAAGCTTTAGATGAACTAGGTCTAAGAGGAAAAATAGCTATTGTAGGGATCGCTAAGCGATTAGAAGAAATATACTATCCAGGAGATTCGATACCATTATATTTAGACAAGAAATCAGAATCGTTGAAAGTCATTCAACATTTGCGTAATGAAGCCCATCGATTTGGGATTACTTTTCATAGACAAAAAAGGAGCAAAGCAGCTTTAGAAACTGAATTGGATTTAATCCCTGGAATAGGAGAAAAAACTGTTGTAGAATTATTAAAAAATTTTAGATCTGTAAAAAGAATAAGCGATGCTTCTATAGAAGAATTGATAGAGGTGATAGGAAATTCACGCGCAACCAAAGTGTATAATTATTATCTTTCTAAAAAGAATAAAGGTGGCAAAACATAGTAAATTAGGTATAGTAATACTTTTTCTTTTTTTTGTTCTTAATGTGATTTGGTCGCAAGAAAACAATGTGTCTGATTCTGATGTAGAAGATGTAAAAGTAGGATTGGTATTGAGTGGTGGTGGAGCAAAAGGGTTGGCACATATAGGAGCATTAAAAATAATAGAAGAAGCAGGAGTACGTATTGATTATATAGGAGGGACGAGTATTGGGGCTATTGTAGGAGCATTATATGCATCAGGGTATCGTGCCGCAGAATTAGACTCTATATTTAGAGCAGTTGATTTTGATGCCTTTATACAGGATGAATTGCCCAGGAATGCCAAAACTTTTTATGAGCGTGAAGATTCAGAGAAGTATGCTGTCACGCTCCCTTTTGATAAGTTTAAAATTGATTTACCCAAAGGGCTTTCCAAAGGGCAGAATTTTTACAATCAGCTCTCTAGGTATACTGCACATGTCAATGATATACGGGATTTTAATAAACTCCCTATTCCTTTTTTTTGCATGGCAACCAATATAGAAACTGGAGAGCAAGTCCTTATAGATAAAGGATATTTGCCAGAGGCTGTTGCAGCTAGTGGCGCGTTACCTTCTGTTTTTAGTCCGATAGAGCTAAACGGAATTTTGATGACTGATGGTGGGGTTGCAAATAATTATCCTGTAAAAGAAATTAAAGAAAAAGGAGCAGAAATAGTAATAGGAATTGATGTACAAGATAGCTTGATGTCAAAGGATCAGCTAAACTCAGTGACTAGTATAATGCTGCAAATCAGTAATTTTAGAACCTATAAAGCAATGAGGGATAAGGTGTCTGAAACAGATCTTTACATTAAACCCTCTATAAAAGGCTTTTCTGTGCTCTCTTTTGATCAAGCAGACCAGATTATTGCCAATGGAGAAAAAGCAGCATTTGCCAATTTTGAAAAGCTGAAGGCTGTTGCTATGCGACAGAAACAGCTTGTTATACCACCGCCTGTGCCAAAAAATTCAGAAACCATTGTGGTCAATAGTTTGGCTATTTCAGGGCATCAGCGATATACCAGAGCTTATATCAAAGGAAAGCTAAAACTTAAAACCCCAGTAGTCACTACTTATGAAAAGTTAAATGAGGGAATCAATAACCTATCAGCTACAGGGAATTTTGATCGAGTAAGTCATAAGTTGATTGATAATAAAGAAGGAAAAGAATTAGTTCTTAATGTCAAAGAAAGTGAAAACAAAATGTTATTGCGTTTTGCGTTACATTATGATGATTTATATAAAACTGCAGCTCTTGTAAATGTGACTAGAAAAAGGCTTCTGGTAAATAATGATGTCCTTTCTGTGGATGTCGCTTTAGGAGATAATATTCGGTATAATTTGGATTATTATATTGATAAAGGATTTTATTGGAGTACTGGATTAAAAGCTCGGTATACAAAATTTAGGAAGCCTATAGATTTTGATTTTTTGAGTGAGTTTGGAGAGACACCCGCAGATATTGGAATCAATACTATCGATATAGAATATGCAGACCTTAATATACAGGCATATGCAGAAACATTATTACAGCAAACTTTTTCAGTTGGTCTTGGGGCAGAATATAAACGTCTTAATATTATTTCTGAAACATTTGGAGAAGATGAAAATCAAGTGCCAAGAACAGTATTTGATGATAGTGATTACTGGAGTGCCTTTGGGTATGTAAAACTTGATACCTACAACAATAAGTATTTCCCGAAGCGAGGATTTTTATTTGAAGGAGATTTACATACCTATCTCTTTTCTTCTGATTTTACAAATACTTTTAATGAGTTCTCAATTGCAAAGGCACACCTAGGTTTTGCTACACCCATATATAAAAACCTATCTATAAATATGGGAATGGAAGCAGGTACCAAAATAGGGGATACAGAATTTAATTCTCTTAATTTTTTATTAGGAGGTTTTGGTGCTAAAACTATCAATAACTTTATTCCTTTCTATGGATATGACTTTTTGGGAATAACAGGAGGAAGTTTTGCAAAAACATATTTCTCTATAGACTATGAGGTGTTTAAGAAAAACCACATTAATGTATCTGCCAATTTTGCCAATGCAGGTAATAAATTGTTTAGCACAGGAAGATGGTTTGAGGATCCTGAGTATTCTGGATATGCTTTGGGGTATGGCCTAGATACCTTTGCAGGGCCAATACAAGTTAAGTATACATATTCTCCTGAACTAGAAGAAAGTAATTGGTTTTTTAGCATTGGTTTTTGGTTTTAAACAATTAAATTACAAAAGAATAGAAATATTTACGATATTTGTGTTCTTATGAGCTTGTTTTGGCAGGATTTATTATTACTACTACACTACCTTATTAAACGGAATCCCGAATGAGGTAGTCTTACTATTTGTTGTTTTTATCAAAAAAAGTAGTTAATATCTTAAACATGCAATACTATGCCTTTTTATCATTCATTAGGAGAAATACCTCCCAAGCGACATACCATTTTTAAAAAACCTGATGGTAGTTTATATTATGAACAATTATTCGGAACAATAGGTTTCGATGGAATGTCTACTAATTCTTATCATTGTCAGAGACCTACACAGGTAAAAGAAATTAAAGGAAGTTATAATGTAGCTGCCAAAGTGGCAATCGAGAATAATATTAAATCATATAGATTTCATGGTTTTAAGGTAGCTCCCGAAAATGATTACTTAGAAAGCAGAAAAAATGTACTTACCAATAGTGATGCAAGTATTATTCTATCTGCTCCAAAAGAGTCTACCAAAGATTATTTTTACAAGAATACTGATGCTGATGAATTGATCTTTGTACATCGTGGAAGTGGAAAATTTAGAAGTCACCTCGGTAATCTTGATTTTAAATATGGAGATTATATCGTTATTCCAAGAGGAACAATATATAAGCTTGATTTTGACACTACAGATAATCGTTTATTTATTGTAGAATCAAGAAGGCCAATTTATACGCCCAAGAGATATCGTAACTGGTTTGGGCAGTTATTAGAGCATTCACCATTTTGTGAACGTGATTTAAGAAGACCATATGAGTTGGAAACAAATGACGAAAAAGGGGACTTTTTGATCAAAGTAAAAAAGCAAGATGAAATCTTTGATATGATCTATGCAACACACCCTTTTGATGTTATTGGATATGATGGGTATAGTTTTCCATATGCTTTTTCTATACATGATTTTGAGCCTATTACAGGAAGAATACATCAGCCACCACCAGTAC
Source organism: Aquimarina sp. I32.4 (assembly GCF_002924285.1). Taxonomy (NCBI): domain Bacteria; kingdom Pseudomonadati; phylum Bacteroidota; class Flavobacteriia; order Flavobacteriales; family Flavobacteriaceae; genus Aquimarina; species Aquimarina sp. I32.4. The sequence goes on from NZ_PGUB01000027.1 coordinate 47,697, forward strand.
ATCAGACGTTTGAGACAGATGCTTTTGTAATTTGTTCTTTTGTGCCAAGATTATATGATTATCATCCACAGAGTATTCCAGCACCCTATAATCATAGTAATATAGATAGTGATGAGGTGTTGTATTATGTAGATGGTGATTTTATGAGTAGAAATGATATTGATGCAGGTCATATTTCATTGCACCCAGCAGGGATTCCTCATGGACCTCACCCTGGAGCGGCAGAACGAAGTATTGGTAAAACCAAAACCGATGAACTAGCAGTTATGGTAGATACTTTTAAGCCTCTTATGGTAACAGAAGAAGCTATGAAAATAGCTGACGAGGATTATCATAAATCATGGTTAGATTAATTAACAGAAACCTGTCGATTAAATGATTTATAATCAATAAATTGTATAGGTGCTTTTTTTAGAAATATATTTTATAGTATGCTAAATTACAGGAAGGATATTACAGCCCATTTGAGGGCGATGTGGTAGCGCGCTTTAAAATCAATTTGTCCAAGAAATTCAATAAAGTATTTCTTGTTGATTCATTTATTTTAATTTATATAAATCAAAAACATTATGTCAAGTAATACAACACCTCAAAATTTAGAAAAATTAGTTCCACAAGCAGGAGATTTTTTACCATTATTAGGAACAGATTATGTAGAACTCTATGTTGGTAATGCCAAACAAGCAGCATATTATTATCAAACCGCATGGGGATTTCAGATAATTGCTTATGCAGGATTAGAAACAGGAAGAAAAGATAGTGTATCTTATGTGTTACAACAAGATAAAATACGTTTGATCCTTACTTCGCCATTACAACCTGACGGGGAAGTTAATGATCATATTAATGCGCATGGAGATGGTGTAAAAACTGTTGCTCTTTGGGTTGATGATGCAACCAAAAGTTATGAGGAAACAGTAAAAAGAGGAGCCAAATCATATATGGAGCCTAGAGTAGAGGAAGATGAGGATGGTAAAGTAGTATTTTCAGGAATTCATACTTATGGAGAAACAGTACATATTTTTGTAGAAAGAAAAGAGTATCATGGAGTATTTTTACCAGGATATATAGCATGGGATAAACCGTATAAAACAGAATCTACTGGACTTAAGTTTATAGATCATATGGTAGGAAATGTAGGATGGAATGAAATGAATAAGTGGTGTGAGTTTTATGCCAAAGTTATGGGATTTGCACAATTAGTATCTTTTGATGATAAAGATATTTCTACAGAATATACAGCCTTGATGAGTAAGGTAATGAGTAATGGAAATGGACGTATTAAGTTTCCTATAAACGAACCTGCTGAAGGAAGAAAAAAATCACAGATAGAAGAGTACATAGATTTTTATAACGGTGCTGGAGTACAACATATGGCATTAGCAACAGATAACATTATAGAAACTGTTTCTGAGCTTAAGAATCGAGGAGTGGATTTTCTTACAGTTCCTGCAAGTTACTATGAGACAGTTTTAGATCGTGTTGGTGAAATTGATGAAGATCTTGCTCCGCTCAAAGAATTAGGTATTTTAATTGATCGTGATGATGAAGGATACCTTCTTCAGATCTTTACAAAACCTGTGCTAGACAGGCCTACTATGTTTTTTGAAATTATACAACGTAAAGGGGCTCAGTCCTTTGGGAAAGGTAATTTTAAAGCATTGTTCGAAGCTATAGAAAGAGAGCAAGAGCAGAGAGGTACTTTGTAAAAACACTTGCCAGATTAAATAACATATATCAAGAAAACCAATCTGTTTTCTTATATCCATTCTTGTATACCAATTGTATAGACATACTGTTCTTCATTTGGTATACATTAATGTGTGTAATTATATATGCTTATCCGTATGTTTCCCTATTACTTGGTATCTTTAAAGTATGAAATTAATTGAGTTTTTTAAGCATTATCCAGACGAGGAAAGCTGTAAGATAGCATTTAAATCGTATCGTTTACAAGAAGGTGTAACGTGTAAAAAATGCGGTAGTACTTCACATTACTGGAAAAAGAACAGAGAGCAATGGGAATGTAAGAGCTGTAAGCATCGTACTACTTTGAAGAGTGGAACGGTAATGCAGAGCAGTAAATTGCCCTACCAATACTGGTTTATAGCCATGCACTTAATAACAAGTACAAAGAAATCATTTTCTGCTAAAGAAATTCAACGTCAAATAGGTCATAAACGTTATGAGCCTATCTGGTCAATGGTTCATAAATTACGAAGTGTTATGGGGCTTAGAGACGAACAATACGAATTAGGAGAGGAAATAGAATTAGATGAAGTTTTTTTTGAAACTGTCTCTATAACAAGGGATAAAACAGAACCATTAAAACGAGGACGGGGAAGTCAGCGTCAATCAACGGTGTTGGTTGCAGCAGAATCAAGAGTAGAAGAACAAAATTATAATCCTAAAAAACATAGAACTAAAAAACGTGTAGGATATTTAAAGATGATGGTTATTGAATCATTAAAAAAAGAAGATTTAGCTGTGGTGGTAAAGGAAAAGGTAAAAAAGAATACTAAAATTGTTTCAGACAAATCAAACAGTTATAATAATTTGAAAGAGGATTATAATTTGGATTCTAAAGTGGTTCCAAAAAAAGAAATTATTAATCGTTAGGGTAATTAGTTCTTATAAATCTTTCAGGCGGCGTATTTGGCGTGCTTATGATGGAAATATTT
>NZ_PGUB01000028.1:0-49148 GCF_002924285.1 Aquimarina sp. I32.4
TCATCATCAAAAAACATGGGAGAAAAGCTAAAACAATATTTAAATATGGGTTAGACTATATAGCTAACACATTGTTAAATGTTTTAAATCAAACAAATATAAACATAAACCATTTTTTGTCATGTACTTAGAAGATTTTTATACCTTTTTTTAGGTTATAAATTCTCAATTGAAATCACTGTGATCCGAATTAAATTATTTTTGGTTTAGGAAAAAAAATAAAATTCAGAGATGGTATCGATGTATTTTATTCTGAAGCATAGGCGAAAAAGAGAATTTTATTGCGGTAAATTCAAAGTGTAAATGGTGTTATTTCTCTTCCAAAACTTCGTTTCTAAAATATACTATAAAATCCCTTTTTCAAATCTTATTGATTTAACATAGATAAGTCATCATGATCTGTTAGTCTGTTTAATAGTACACTTTATCTGATTTTTTTGAAAATAAGCAAAGCTAAGTAATTGTTTATCAGTTATTTGGCATTTTGTAAAGGATTGTTTAACACTTTTTGTGTCTTTTGTCGAATATCGAAAACACTTGATCTAAAAGTCTGGTTTTTAATTTTTTTAACTATAATTATGTAATATAATTGTATGGGAAAACCGTAAGAAAGTAATAACATACCCGCTGTAAAGTAATAAAATGATGAAATTAATAACATATTTTTTTAGCTTATTTTTATTTGTAAACAGTTATGCAAATAATGCAGACCAAATATTACAAGTAGAGAAAGAAGGTCTTGTAGTTGTGGTTGTAGATTTTAAAGAAGGAGATAAGATAAAATTATTTGAAGTAGAAAGCGGGGATCATGTTTTGTCTAAAACACATGGAGAGATTGACCTTAGTCAATTGCCATTAGGAGCTTACTTGTTAGAGAATAATCAAGGAGAATCTGTTGTTATTGTGCGTACAGAAGAAGAGATAGATGTAGTAGGAACACTAGAAAATATCAAAAATAATTTTATAGTAGAAAATGATGCAGAAAATGGTGTACAGGAGCTTAAGGCAGAAGGTGTAGAGGAAGAGTTTATGCGTTACTATAAAAATTCAGAAATGAATATTTTAGAAATAGAGAGAGAAGGGGATTTTGTTACTGTAATTGATTTTGAAGAAGGAGATAAGATAAAATTATTTGAAGTAAAGGATACAGTACATATATTATCAAAGACAACCAACTTTATAGATCTTAGTCAATTACCAGCAGGAATTTATGTTCTTGAGAATAATAGAGGTGATGCTGTTGTAATAGAAAAGTTCGATAATAGCGATGATCTTATAGTAGATATGTAATAAAAGTATAAAAACAATATAAAAAAGGCCTTCTTGATTCTCAAGAAGGTCTTTTGTCTTTTATAGATAAAATGTATTGCATAAGTTTTTATAAGAGGAAAAACATATAGCTTAATTGTGATCTTCTGTGACTGATATAGTAAACTACATAATATGAGCTGATGATACGGTATTACTATTGACCGCATATCTTGTATAAAAAAAATCCCAATGTGATAAGTATTGGGATTTTGATAGATGAATGCTGTAGGGATGGGTTGTGATATAACCTATTCATCGATGTTATTTTGTTTGTCAAGGTTTTTTGTCATAGTAAATCCTGTAAATAAGCCGATTCCAGCCATTAGAAAGATAGTCCCTGGGTAAGCAATATCTTCTTCTACCCCTATAGAAAGATGTAAAATACCAGCAATAAAAATCCCAACACCTATCCCCATTAGTAGTAGAGATAAATTCAAAATAAAAACTTTCCAGAGAGAGGTTGTTCTTTTCTTTTTACTACTATAAAATATAGATGCGTCTGCTCCTTTTTCTATAAGAGCCATTCGTTCTTTATTTCTGGCTGAAATGAATAGGTATAAGATTCCAAAGACACTACCAAATAGTATAGGTATTATGATTACTTCTGCTCCCATGTTTTTTTGATTTAAAAAATTAATTAATACTGTTCGTTTTCTAATTAAGACGAATAATGATTCAAAGGGGTTACAAAAAAAGATAAAAAAGTTTTATACTTTTTAATGAAAAAGATGTAACCAAAGAAGATATGGTGACGTCTTATAACAAAATGAACCATCAATCAGATCAATATTATATAGATAAAGTTCTCGACGGGCAGGTAAATATGTTTTCAGTTTTAGTAGAACGTTATCAGAGTTTAGTGTACACTGTGGTGTATCGTATGCTTAAGAACAAGGAACAAGCAGAAGAAGTTGCTCAAGATACTTTTGTTAAAGCATATAAGGCTCTTGATAGATATAGAGGTGATGCTAAGTTTTCCACTTGGTTATATACAATTGCATATCGTAAGAGTTTGGATGCATTAAAAGTAAATAAACGTTTTGTGAGTTCTAGTGATATAAAAGAAATAGGAGAGGAAAATATTGAACTTGTAGAGGATGCGTTAAGTTGTTTACAAGCAAAAGAAAGGAAGCAAATTATTTTGGATAGTATTATGAAACTTCCAGAAGACGAAGCAGCAATTATTACACTTTATTATTTTGAAGAAAAAAGTGTGAAAGAGATTGTAGAAATAGTGAATTTAACAGCTGATAATGTAAAAATAAAATTGTATCGTAGTAGAAAAAAGCTATATTCAATATTACATATATCCAGAAATGAGTGGTAGCAATGGAAGAGAAATATAAAAATATTAGAAACCTAATCAAAGAAGCAGGAGTAGAAAAACCACCTGTGAATTTTATAGACAATATTATGAATCAGGTAAATATTGCTGAAGATGCATCGATGTTTGTGTATAAGCCTTTGATTTCTAAAAAGGTTTGGTGGGGTATTGGTTTACTATTGGTGTTGTTGTTGGGTAGCATCCCATTTTTATCAGATACAAAAATATCATTATTAAGTTGGATTGATTTTTCTTTTATAAAATCATTACCAAATATAAAAAATCCATTTTCGAACTATATATTTCCTAAATCAACTATTTACGGTATTTTGTTTCTTGCAATTTTGTTTTTTGTTCAAATACCAATATTGAAAAGAAGGATAGATAAAAATTTTTCCATGTAATACAGGTGTTATAGGTCTTTATTTCTTATAACTAAAACATAAAAACGATTGTCTGCATATTTATAAAATAAACACTTTTTTTAAGAGAACTACTTTTTCATATTGTAGTTTTTTTTGACTATAACTGAAACTTTTTTGTAATTATAAGTGACTTGAAAGGACTCAATAACAAGTTCGAAATTATTTTTTAGTTAAAACTCTCTAAATAAAAATCAAAATTAATACTGTTAAACAGTAAGCTAAGTCTTGGTATAATTATTTAGACGGACTTATATACTGATAAAGGTCATATTTCTTGAGTATTGTCTAGAATACTTTTGCGGTTGCAAATTGATAAGAATGCTTTTGAGGATTGATAAAAAGACAGGCTTAACTTCTTATTATTTGCTAGGAAATTTTAAAAATAATAAATAATTGAATCTATCCAGATGAAAAGTAAAAATCCCTCTTTTAAGTTTGTATTAATGTTATTTGTAATAGGATTAGTATATATAAACTCAATACAACTTCATGCACAGAAAAGTAATGAATACGGATCATTATCATTTAATAATGCTATTAATGTTTCTGGGAAACAACGAATGTTTACTCAAAAAATATCTAAAGCGTATTTATATTTATTAAACAATACTGACGATGCTCAAGCAAAAAGAGATTTACTAACAAGTCAAATAGTTTTTGAAGAACAAAACCGAGTTCTTATACAAAACTGTAAGTTTAAAGAAACTACTGATCGATTAGTAAAAGTCAATGAGTTATGGAAGAATTTTAAAAACCTTATTGACGGGCAACCAAATTATGATAATGCTAAAAAACTAATAGATATAAATACAGATTTATTAAAGGCAACGAATGATGTGGTGGTATCTATTATTTCAGCATCCAAAAAATCCATTCAAAATAATAAAAATAGTATCGAAGAGCCTGATGCGATAGAAGATATAATAGAGTTAGAGACTATAATAAATATTTCAGGAAGACAAAGAATGTTATCACAGCGTTTGGCATTTTATTATTTTGCAAATCAACTAGAACTTAAAAATAAAAACTCTACCCAAATGCTTCGTAATGTTTTTCATGAATTGGATGGAGCGATTAATAAATTACTAATATCTAAGTTTAATACTCCTAAAATCGATGAAAAGATTGGATTAGCATTTTCTAAATGGAATACGATTAAGAAAAATGCGAGTAAATTAACAAATCAAGAGTTTGATGAAGCAGAAGTGTATAAAATGAGTAATGAGCTAACCAAGGTGTTTAATGAGATTACATTGTTGTATGAAAAAGTAAGTATTTAGTTTTTTATAGTATGAAGTGATTTAAACTTTTTTCAATTCGCTATAAAAAATAACTGTTTTTCGCCAGAATCAAAAAAATAATTACATATAAAAAACCCTGAAGTAACTACTTCAGGGTTTTTTATATGTAATTATTTTTTTATTCGTCTACGATAACCCATTCTCCTTTTTCGATTAATGGAATCGCTTGCTTATACTTTACAGTTTTGTTTTCTCCGCTCATTACATGCTTAATAGTAACTTTGTCATTACGACCTATTTTTGGTTGCTCTCGTGTAATTGTCTCGGTAACTTGTGGCCTGTTTTGTGTTTCTCCAGCAGCTCTATTTTGTGCAGCACGTTCATCCATATTAGGAATTTCCTCTTTAGAGGTCTCTAGATTTTCTTTTTTACGTACTTGTCTAGCTTCAGAAATATCTTGAGTATTTCCTGTAGGTAATTCTCCTTTGAATAAAAACGAAATAACATCTTTGTTAACTTCTTCGATCATTGCTTTAAATAATTCAAAAGCTTCGAACTTGTAAATTAATAATGGGTCTTTTTGTTCATGAACAGCTAATTGTACACTCTGTTTCAGTTCATCCATTTTACGAAGATGCGTTTTCCATGCATCATCAATAATGGCAAGTGTAATGTTCTTTTCAAAATCGGTAATCAGTTGTTTTCCTTCAGAATCATATGCTTTTTGAAGATCAGTTGCTACATTAATACTTTTGACACCATCTGTAAATGGCACTAAAATTCGCTCATATTTACTAGCTGGGTCTTCATAAACTTGTTTGATGACAGGGAAAGCTGCCTCTGCATTACGTTCCATTTTGTCTTGGTAATGTACGTATGCAACTTTATAAACTTCTCCAGCAATTTTTTGAGGATCCATTTTTTCAAATTCTTCTACAGAAATAGGACTACTCATAGAGAAGTAGCGAATTAGTTCAAATTCAAAGTTTTTAAAATCTTGAGTAACTTTATTTCCTTCTGTGATTACTTCTACAGTATCATAGATCATATTGGCAATGTCTACACGAAGACGCTCACCAAATAGCGCATGATAACGACGTTTGTATACTACTTCACGTTGGGCGTTCATTACATCATCATATTCTAATAATCGCTTACGCACTCCAAAATTGTTTTCTTCTACTTTTTTCTGCGCTCTTTCTATAGATTTAGAAATCATAGAATGTTGGATCACTTCTCCTTCTTTTAATCCCATTCTATCCATCATCTTAGCAATACGCTCAGATCCAAATAATCTCATCAGATTATCTTCTAATGATACGTAGAACTGAGAACTTCCTGGATCCCCTTGTCTACCTGCACGACCACGAAGCTGTCTATCTACTCGACGAGAATCATGACGTTCGGTACCTATAATAGCAAGACCACCAGCAGCTTTTACTTCGTCAGATAATTTAATATCTGTACCACGACCTGCCATGTTTGTAGCAATAGTTACTATACCAGCATTACCAGCCTCGGCAACGATATCAGCTTCTTTTTTATGAAGTTTTGCATTTAATACATTATGAGGTACCTTTCTAATGGTTAGCATTCGACCTAATAGCTCAGATATTTCTACAGAGGTAGTACCAATAAGTACAGGTCTTCCTGCATTAGATAACGCGGTAACTTCCTCTATAACAGCATTGTATTTCTCTCGTTTGGTTTTGTATACCAAATCCTCACGGTCATACCTTGCGATAGGTCGATTGGTAGGGATTTCTACAACATCGAGTTCATAGATCTCCCAAAGCTCTCCTGCTTCTGTTACTGCGGTACCTGTCATCCCAGACAGTTTACCATACATACGAAAATAGTTCTGGAGTGTTACTGTTGCAAAGGTCTGGGTAGCATCTTCAATTTTTACATTTTCTTTTGCTTCAATAGCTTGGTGTAATCCATCACTATATCGACGACCATCCATGATACGACCAGTTTGTTCATCAACAATCTTTACTTTATTATCCATTACCACATACTCTACATCTTTTTCAAATAATGAGTATGCCTTTAGTAACTGGCGTAGGGTATGAATACGTTCACTTTTTACACTATATTCTCTAAAAAGGTCTTCTTTCTTTTCGGCTTCTTCTTCTTTAGATAACTCTAAACCTTCGATTTTAGCGATTTCCATACCAATTTGTGGTAAAACAAAGAAATCAGGGTCATCTTTTCCAGAAAGGTGATCAACTCCTTTATCGGTAAGGTCAATCTGGTTATTCTTTTCTTCGATAACGTAATACAAATCTGCATCAATTTTATGCATCTCACGATTGTTATCTTGCATATAAAAGTTTTCTGTCTTTTGAAGAAGCATTTTTACCCCTTCTTCACTTAAAAACTTAATTAATGCTTTGTTTTTAGGAATCCCTCTATATACTTGTAATAATTTGAAACCTCCTTCTTTTGCATCTCCCTCCTTGATTAGTTTTTTGGCTTCTGCTAGAACTGTAGTAAGGTATTTTTGTTGTACAGAAACAATATCTGCAATTTTAGGTTTTAATTCATCAAACTCGTGGATATCTCCTTTTGGAATAGGACCAGAAATGATCAATGGGGTACGAGCATCATCAATTAATACGGAATCTACTTCATCTATGATAGCATAGTTATGCGGGCGTTGTACCAAGTCTTTTGGTGCGTGAGACATATTATCTCTCAAGTAATCAAAACCAAATTCATTATTAGTTCCGTAAGTAATATCAGCGTTGTATGCTGCTCGACGCTCTTCAGAATTAGGTCTGTGATTATCGATACAGTCTACTGTAAGTCCATGAAACTGAAAAATAGGAGCCATCCATTCACTATCTCGACGTGCTAGATAATCATTTACGGTTACAAGGTGAACACCATTACCAGATAATGCGTTGAGGTATACGGGAAGTGTAGCTACTAGTGTTTTTCCTTCTCCAGTTTGCATTTCTGCAACTTTCCCTTCATGCAAGGCAATACCCCCTATAAGTTGTACATCATAGTGAATCATATCCCATTTTACTTCTTTACCAGCAGCATCCCAGCTTGTAGCCCAAATAGCTTTTTCATCAGTAAGAGTGATATGTTCTTTGCTGCCAGAAAGCTCACGATCATATGCAGAAGCAGTAACTTCTATAGAATCATTATTAGCAAAACGCTTGGCAGTTTCTTTTATAACAGCAAAGGCTTCAGGAAGAATATCATTCAATGCCTTTTCTGTAGCTATATAAGCTTCTTCTTTTAGTTTATCAATTTCTCCGTAGATATCTTCTTTTCTGTCAATATCCTCAGTAGTATTAGCTTCTTCGGTAAGTGCTTCGATTTTAGCATTGATTTCAGTACGAGCATCATTTATTTTGTTTTTAAATTCAAAAGTTTTGGCACGTAATTCATCATGAGAAAGCCCTTCTACGGTCTTCTCTGCTTTTTTTATAAGTTCAACTTTGGGTTGAATTTCTTTTATATCTTTTTTGGATTTATCTCCAACAAATACTTTTAATACAGAATCTAATATTCCCATAATTTTATGGTTGTGTGTTTAATGAGATTTTAGTTTCAAAAAAGAAACTATTATTTTTTTCAATAGGCAACATTCTAGTCTAATCCAATATTTGGAAATCTATTGTTATCTCAGGACCTATACAGGCCATATTATACAATACTTTTGTAATGTAAAATCATCACAAGAGAGGCGTAATTTACGCAAAAAAAAAGCCTCTTGCGAGACTTTTAATACTATTTCGTTAATTTAATATTCATCCTCATTCCAAAGATAATCTTCATCTGTAGGATAATCTGGCCATATCTCTTCTATGGAGTCGTATGAATCTCCTTCATCTTCAATTGCTTGTAGGTTTTCTACAACTTCCAAAGGTGCTCCAGTACGAATTGCGTAATCGATTAATTCGTCTTTTGTAGCTGGCCAGGGTGCATCACTTAAATAAGATGCTAATTCTAAAGTCCAATACATATGCTTACTGGTTTAATTTTTTGCAAAAATAATTTTTTAGTTTAAAAAGTCAAGTAAAAAATTGATTATTTCAACAATAATAATAAGAACGTGAATTTTTATAAGGTTTCCCTCGTTAATTTTATGCAGTTTTTAAAATTTAAGAATTCTTTTTAGGAATCCATTCAATTTCTTCTGCTTTAAGATCGAGTGTCAACTTTCGTGCCAGTACAAAAAGATAGTCAGATAGTCGGTTTAAGTACTGTAGTGTTGTTTCTTCAAAAGGCTCAATCTCGTATAATGCCGTAGCCAAACGCTCTGCTCTTCGACAGACACAACGCGCAACGTGACAGAATGACACAGTTTGGTGCCCTCCTGGTAATACAAAATGTGTCATAGGAGGAAGCGATTCATTCATTTTGTCAATTTCTTTTTCAAGTAACTCAATATCTTTACTAGATATTGTAGGTATATTTAATCGTTTTTCACCACTTTTCAAGATTGCTTTTTCAGGATCAGTCGCAAGAACAGCTCCCACAGTAAAAAGTTTATTTTGGATGTCTATTAATGTTAGCGTACTTTGAGAATCTATTTTTTGATCTCTGATAAGCCCTATATAAGAATTTAATTCGTCAACAGTGCCGTAACTATCAATACGAATATGATGTTTTGGTACTCTGGTACCACCAAAAAGAGCGGTGGTTCCTTTGTCTCCAGTTTTTGTATATATTTTCATTGAATTGCAAATTTATTTTTTTGATAGATAATTACTTAACTAATAAAAGTACTTCCTTATTATAGTTTTGATTACACCATTTGTGTTTATGATCTATTTTGTCTGGAATTTTGTAGTCATGTATTTTTTGATCTAGAAAGCCTAGCTTGGAATAAAAAAGATAAAGGTGTTTAAATGGTAGGCACCATATTTTTTTATATTGTTTATGATTTTCTAATAAATGTAAGACAACCTCTTGTGCGATTCCTATTCCTCGAAATTGCTCTAACACATATATACCTCCTAATTCTAGGTTGTTTTTATCGATATAGATAATTCTTCCTAGGCCACATTTTATACCTTCTATTTCTGCTAAAGCAATATATTCTGTATTAAAATCTGAAGATAAAAAGTCTATATTTTGATAAGTGGTATTTATCCATGCTAAATCCTTGAAGGTAGCTTTTCTTACACGTGTTTTCTTCATTTTAGTAAGCGTAACTATTTTCTACTTTTCTTTTTAGAATAATTTTTCCTAAAATTCCGTTCATCACGATTATAAAGCTTCTTTTTATTTCGTTTGGTATTCCAAGTAACAAGAGCAAATAGAATTCCTATGGCAATAACCATAAGAATAAGTTGAGTTTCTTGAGAAAGTGAATTTAGCATTATTTTACTTTTGAAGTAAAAATAACAAAAAAACGTCTCAATCTCATAGTAAGATTACTATACTATTTATAAAGAGTTGTTCATTAAAAATGCTAAATTTGTCGCGCTATGGAATTTTCTTCGAAATTATTAGAAAATGCAGTATATGAAATATCACAGTTACCAGGTATAGGAAAACGTACGGCTCTACGATTGGTATTACATTTACTTAAACAACCTAAGACTCAAACTGAGCATTTGGTAAATGCTTTGGGAACATTAAGGCAAAATATCAAGTTTTGTAAAACATGTCATAGTATTAGCGATATTGATATATGCGATATTTGTAATAACCCATCTAGAAATAGGGCGATTGTATGTGTAGTAGAGGATATACGGGATGTAATGGCTATTGAGAGTACAGGGCAATACAGAGGATTATATCATGTTCTTGGTGGTAAAATAAGCCCAATGGATGGTATTGGGCCACAAGAGTTAACTATCAATTCATTGATTCAGAAAGTTGAATCAGGAGAAATACAAGAATTGATATTTGCACTGAGTGCAACTATGGAAGGAGATACAACGAATTTTTATATATATAAACAACTAGAAGGTTTTGACATAACAACCTCTACTATAGCAAGAGGAATTGGCGTTAATGATGAACTAGAATATGCAGACGAAGTTACTTTGGGAAGAAGTATACGTAATAGAATTCCTTTTGAAAAAGCACTGAGAAATTCGTAATATAGGAGAGAGGAAGAATGAAATAATTGCAGGGATTTTGGCTTTCTGAGCTGACAGATGTGGTAGGTTGCAAAACAATATAAAAGCTAATTTTTGGATAAAAATTAATTTTTAAGTTGAATTTTAATTAAATTCGCAAAAAACATAACTAATAAACACTTTTGATTAAGGATATGGCAAAATTTGAGCTAAAGCTTCCAAAAATGGGTGAGAGTGTTGCAGAAGCAACAATAACAACTTGGTTAAAAGAAGTTGGAGATACTATCGAACTAGATGATGCAGTTGTAGAGATTGCAACAGACAAGGTAGATAGTGAGGTGCCTAGTGAGGTAGAAGGAGTACTGATCGAAAAACTTTTTGAGGTTGATGATGTGGTACAGGTAGGCCAGGCGATAGCTATCATAGAGACAGAAGGAGAAGGAGTTGTAGATTCAGTAGTAGAAGAAGTAACAACATCTCAAGAAGCTCCAAAAGAAGCAGTGGAGATAGAAACGCAAATAGAAGAAGCTACAGAAGTAGTAGGAACTACTACAGATTTCTCAGAGAGTAGTAAATTTTATTCTCCGTTAGTAAAAAATATTGCAACAGCAGAAGATATTTCGTTAAACGAATTAGAATCTATATCAGGAACAGGTAAAGATGGTCGTGTAACCAAAAACGATATTTTACAATTTGTAGAGGATCGTAAGAATGGAAAAATAGTAGCTAAGCCTGTAAAAGAAGAAGTACAAGTAAAAGCAGTTCCTGTCAAAAAGAAAGAAGTATCAAAAGTAACTCCTGTAGTAGCATCGGGAGAAGATGAAATTATAGAAATGACCAGAATGGGTAAACTAATTGCTCATCATATGGTAGAATCTATTCAAAAATCAGCACATGTACAGTCATTCATAGAAGCTGATGTAACCAATATCTGGAATTGGAGAAAGAAAATAAAGGCAGATTTTATGAAAAGAGAAGGAGAAAACCTTACGTTTACTCCAATCTTTATGGAAGCAGTAGCTAAAGCTCTCAAAGATTTCCCAATGATGAATATCTCTATTTCTGGAGATACCATCATTAAAAAGAAAAACATAAACCTAGGTATGGCTGCAGCATTACCAGACGGTAATTTGATAGTTCCTGTTATCAAAAATGCAGATCAGTTGAATTTGGTAGGTATGACCAAAGCAGTAAATGATTTGGCAAATAGAGCACGTAATAATGCTTTAAAACCAGATGATATACAAGGAGGAACATATACGGTAACCAATGTAGGTACATTTGGGAGTATCATGGGAACACCAATAATCAATCAACCGCAAGTAGGTATACTCGCGTTGGGAGCCATAAGAAAAGTTCCTGCGGTAATTGAGACTCCTGACGGAGATTTTATTGGTATTCGATATAAAATGTTCTTATCGCATTCATATGACCATAGAGTTGTAAATGGTGCTTTAGGAGGACAGTTTGTGCAACGAGTACAAGAATACCTCGAAGCTTGGGATGTAAATAGAGAGTTCTAAAGTTATACTACTCATAATGAAATTATAAAAACCACAGCAAATCTTGTTGTGGTTTTTTGTTTTCCATTTTTTACATAAATCGGAAAACAAAAAGAGTGCTAAGTAGGTAACATTTTTATTCGATAAGACATAAATATATAAACAACTAAACAGATATGAATAAAATTATTTTATTATTAATCTTTACAGGAATGTCGTTCATAGGGAATTCCCAAATAGAGAACCCAACTGTTGATAAAATAAAAAAGCGATTAATTTTTAACTCAGAAAAACATCTACAAGATTTTATAAAATTTTATACTTCTGATGATAATGAAGATCGGTTAATCAGTGTAGTTTCAATGTTAGAAAGTAAAGGGTTTGAAAGCTTGTTAAATCAAGCCAAAAAACTTGAATATTATAAACAAAATTTAATAGATATCCCTGAGGGAGATATAGAGGATGATCCATTAATTGGAGATGATAGGTTAGCACGTTTGCTTAATAATAATAGAGAAATTGTAGTTGGAGGTAATGTTTATAAATATGAATCTAATGGAGTGTATTTTGTGAATGGTGTCAATAGTGATATTAAGCAAAAAGTAAATGCTAAAAAAAAATCGTCAAAATCATATGTTAATTTCCCATCTCAAACGATAAATAATAATATAGTATATGATTTAGGAGACAATGTGAAGTTTTTTAATTTTAATTACGAAAATTCTATTAGTAATAGAAATTCTGCTCTTCCAGAAAATTTTGAGGCTAAAGTATCAAACACTGATATCTATGCACCTCCCTATACTTTAGAGAATTGTAATTTTGATGATTCTGGTTTTTTTGAATCATTCCTTCCTGGAAGTTCAGAGGTCTGTAGAAGTTATATTAACAATGATAAGAGAATTCGTACAAAATTTTCAAACCAGAATTATTTACTTTTTTCTTCGGTATATGCAAAAGTAAAATCTCAGAAAAAAAAGAAAATTTTAGGAATTTCTATTTGGAAGAAAGATAATTTTTGTAGGTATTTAGAGATGGGAAGAACAGTGGTTCTTAGGTATCCTGTTGAATATCCAGCTCCTCCTACTTTTAACCACAGTTTTTTAATTAAAGATAATAATTACAACCGAGTAATTGATATTAATGGTAATACATTGCATACAGGTATTCAGGGTACTACTAATATTTTTGAAAAGTTTCCTTTTAAAAATGGATTTAATTATGAAATTTATCATAATGTTGGAAAAAAGTTAGATACATTAAGAATAGATATTGATATAAATAAACTTATTTCTAAAGGATTAAAGGGCTTGCTGAAAGGTTTAGGTAAAGAATTTAATGATGTTTTTGGAAATGAATCCCAAGCTAACGTTATAATGACATTTGATACACCAGATGGAATATACGTGGCAGAATATGGAAAAAGAGAGCGTAAATATGGGCGTTCAATAATTAAAAAAGTATATGAGCCTCTCAATTTTGAAATAAAACTTACCACTGACGCAGAAAATTTCTTTGGAGATTTAATAAAAAATATAAAACCAGATGATGTGTTAAATGCTAAAACTTATGAAATTGTAGTATTGGATTTATATGGATTTGGTAGTTATAATGGCAGTATTTATGGAAGTAGAGTTGTTAAGGGAGATTTGAATGATGAAAACTCTAATGGAATCGATTCTGATGGAGATGGAGTGCCTGATCATGAAGATTTTTGCAGATACCAAAAAGGTATTAAAAAATATAGAGGATGCCCATATTCCCTTTTAGATAAGCAATCATTATATGCAAGTAGAGTGAATAAACATATTGATGTAACTACCTCAAAGTCTTCTTCAGATACTCAGACATTTGGAGCTTGTTATGAATTAGAACTCAGATCTGCTGATTATCCTTCTATTGTTAATCAGGTGCAGGGGGGAGTTTATCCAAAATATGATATTATTGCTGGTAAAGGGATTTCAATAAAAGGAGAATCAAATATAAGTATTCGACCAACTGGTAATACCAAAACGATTACTTTAAAAATTCAAACTAATCCATGTGAAATTATTAAGCCAGTTAACAAACAATCTTCTAATGTTAAAAGTCAAAATATCACTTTATCCAAAGAGAATAGTGCTAGCCAAGGGGAAACTGAACTTTTTTCTTTTTATCCTAACCCCTTCTCTGATGTGCTAAATCTAGAATATAAAGAAGGAATTATTGATTGGAGAATAAGGAATAGTCAAGGTTTAGAGGTTTTAGCAGGTAATAATGATAAGAATACTAGTATTATGATAAATACTAATACTTTAGATTTAGGGGTTTATTTTTTAAACGTTACTATTTCTAATGAGCAAATAATTAATAAGATTATAGTAAAAGAATAATATAAAACCATTTGTTTAAACGGTAACATTTGTATTCGGCAAGACATTAAATAGGTAATACTAAAAATTAAATAGATAAATATTAATATATCATGAAAAGAATAATGTTGATGATGACTTTGCTTAGTGTATTTTATAATGCTCAAGCTCAATGGAATTCTAATGGTGATAATACCACTTCTGGGACAGTAAGTGCAACCCAATTCAAAATGACATCGGGTGATGGAATGAGCGGGCTTTTTATTCAGAGACCTCAATCCTCAAACGATCCTTTTAGGATAACCATGGGATCACAAACTATTAAAGGAGGTATTATGATTGGAAGAGAGGACTGGAGCAGTAAAGTGTTAATCCCTTGGAATGTTGGTATAGGTACTACAAATCTTGGAGGTAATAAGTTGGCAGTTAAAGGGAATGTATTTGTTGAAGGTAATTTAAAATTAAGTAGTGTTTCGATGGATTCAGGAGATGGAAAGGCAACTCTATATATTCAAAAACCAAATTCTTCGGATGATCCATTTAAGATAACTATGGGGGCGCAAACAATTAGAGGAGGTATTATGATTGGAAGAGAAGATTGGAATAGTAAAGTTATGATTCCTTGGGATGTTGGTATTGGTACAAGAGATACTCAGGGATATAAATTAGCTGTAAATGGTAAAATAAGAGCTAAAGAAATCAAAGTGGATACTGGATGGTCTGATTTTGTATTTTATGATAATTACGAGTTGCCTACATTAATTGAAGTAGAAAATCATATTAAAGAAAAAGGACATTTAAAAGATATACCTAGTGCAAAAGAGGTAGAGGAAAACGGTATTTTTTTAGGAGAAATGGATGCTAAGTTATTACAAAAAGTCGAAGAATTAACACTTTAGACTATCCAACAACAAAAAGAAATAGAAGAGCTAAAATCTTTAGTTAAAAAGTTGATAGAAACTAAGAACTAAACGTTAATAATTTTCAATAACTAGTCTAATACTGTCTTTTGATTTTTCGCTTTTGATACGCCTTACATTTATACTTTCCTAATTTTTATTTATAATCAGATTGTAAGTGTAGTGTGATGCTACATCTGTTAGTGGAATTAAAATTAGCAGTTGCACCCTGCTTTTGTAGGGATACTTTTTATAATTAGTCGTTGAGCATTTCTTTGATACCCAATAGGACTTACTTTTAAAAATAAACTCTTATCTAGATCAGTATCATTTTGGATGTATATGATCGTTCGCTTTTTTTGTTTTTCTTCTACAAGGAAAATAGATTTTTCTTGAGTAGAATTTATGAAATAAAAAAGGAATATAATTATAGAAAAAATGATTTTTATTATAGTTATTTTACTCATTGTAAACTTTAGCCAAGATGAATGGGGTTATTTTTTAGGAGATGAAAGAAAAGAAATATGTAATATCAAAGGTTCTGACAAACATATAAGAATTTTGGTAGATGAGGCTATAGATGATTTGTTATCCGAAATAAAATAAACAGTATTAAAAATGATGATCGATAAAGAGGCATGTATTGTGGAACTCAAATCAAAATTCGAAAGTTACGCTTCTATAGAACAAGAATCCTGGTTGTTGATGCGATCTATTATTGATTTTCAAATATTGAAAAGAGAAGAAGTTTTGCTTAGGCATGGAGAGGTAGCAAAAAACTTTTATTACGTATGCAAAGGAGCATTAAGAGCATATTTTACTAATAGTGATGGTGATACGTATAATAAAAATATTTTTCTTGAAAATAATTTTGCGGGATCAACAGTATCCTATTTACAAAAGACACCTTCAGCTTTTACATTAGAAGCTCTAGAAGATTCTGTATTAATAGCTATTAATTATAAGAAATATAGAGATCTCATTACAAAAAAAGAAGATCTCAAAAATTTCTATATCGCTTATCTCGAAAAAAACTGGGTAATAGAAAAAGAGCAAAGAGAAATCTCTTTGGTTATGCAGAATGCAACACAAAGATATCTTCAACTTTTGCAACAATACCCAAATATAGATCAAAGAATACCACAATTACATATAGCGTCACATATAGGAGTGACACCTACTCAGCTTAGTAGAATAAGAAAAGAGATAAAGAAAAACTCTTGAATCAACATATGTAAATGCATAGCTGGGTACTCTATTTTATTTTTGTACTAAATTTAAGATAGAGTATTATGACAGTATTACAGAACCAAGAATGGCGTTATGCCACAAAACTTTTTGATCCTTCAAAAAAAATATCTGATATAGATTTAGCTACAATAAAAGAAGTACTTCGATTATCGGCATCTTCGTATGGTCTTCAATTGTATAAAATATTAATCATACAGAATCAAGAATTGAGAGAGGAATTAAAGAGATTTTCATGGGATCAAAGCCAGATAACAGATGCCTCTCATCTCATCGTATTTTGTAATTATACTACAGTAACAGATCAAGATATAGATCAATATATAGCACTCAAAGAGGTAATGACACAAGCAAGTAAGAATGATTTGGTACAGTATGGCGATTTTATAAAAAGTAAAATTAAAGAAAAGTCAAAATCAGAAATTGCTCATTGGACTGCTTTACAGACTTATATTACTCTTGGTAATTTATTGAATGTTTGTGCTGAGCTTAGGATTGATGCTTGCCCAATAGAAGGATTTGTTTCTGAGAAATATAATGAAATATTGAAGCTTAGAGAAAAAGGGGTAAGTACAGCGGTTATTGCTACAATAGGGTATCGATCAGATCATGATCAAACACAATTCATACCAAAAACAAGAAAACCTATGGATAAACTATTTGAAACCCTATGAATCAGTATGTCTTGGTGGTTTTAGCATTTGTAGGAGGTATATTTCTGGCTATGCAAGGGGGATTGAATGCGCATCTTGGAGTGATTTTAAAAAACCCATTGATAGCATCAGCTGTAGCTTTTTTTAGCAGTCTAATTTTTGCATTTATATTTATAGTTGTAAGTGTAAGAGATGTACCGAGTTTGAGTGAGTTAAAGGATGTACCTGTTTATTTATGGTTTACAGGTGGATTATGTAGTGTTATTGGAGTTAGCTTATATTATTATACAATTCCAAAATTAGGTATTGCAACAATGATCTCACTTGGACTATGTGGGCAGTTAGTTTTTTCACTACTTGCTGGTCAGTTTGGGTGGTTGAATTTGCCTACAGAACCTATGACACTCAAAAGAATAATAGGAGTAGTCTCGATGAGTATAGGGATCATACTTATCACTATAAAGTAAAATCATTAAAGAGTTTCATATTTTAAAAAAATAATATAATTAGACACATGAAAGAAATGTCAAAAATGATAGTATCTAATATCAATAATCTTACTTCTTTATGGAAGACAGTAGGTGTTCCTTTTGACACTTATGCAACAACGCCAGAATTTGACTATTGTTTAGCAATAAAAAAAGGAGATTGGCCTAACAGATTGTGGTTTCATAAGAAAGTAGCGCAAAAAAATATTGACTTAACTAAAGAAAAAATAAGAACTTCTGGCTTGATCGTTCCTCATTGGGATATAAAAGGAGGTGATTCATATCAACTTTTTGAAGAAAATGGATTTAAACTAAAATTTGAACAAACAGGAATGCATTTAAGGTTGCATACCCTTTTTGAGGTAGAAAAAACAGTAACTATAGTACCTGTTATAAAAGAAAAAGAAGCTAGAATATGGGCAGAATTATACCCCATGGCATTTGGATATAAAATACCCTCTGATATATTGATGAGAACTCAAAATGATATTCAGTATTATTTAGCATATTATCAAAACCAACCTGTTGCGACAATAATAGTACATCAAACTGGCAAAATTACAGGAGTGCATGGTATTGGTGTTATTCCAGCAATGAGAAAAAGAGGATTTGCTGGACAAATAATGAAATTATTAATAAACGATGCTATTACTAGAGGAAGTGAGTATATGACATTACAAGCCTCTGCGATGGGAAAAAATATATATCTAGGGTTAGGGTTTGAAGAACAGTTTATAATAAAGAACTATATAATATGATAAAAGCTCAGGTCTTCATCAGACCTGAGCTTTTATCATATTATATAGATTTAGTTATTTTCTTTTTTCCATTTATGTAAGTTGATAACGAGTAGGATGCTAGCTACCGCCATCAATAAAAGAATCCATATTTCTGAGTAGTTGGAGGCTTCATGCATAATTGCTTCTGCTACATGATATACGTTAAATAGAGCAACGATAATTGCCCATATGAATGATACCCATCGAAACCATTTTTGCGATAGTTGCACCGTGAGTACAGCAAACAAAAAGGCAAGACCTTCCATCAAGATACGCCATTGATGTGCCCAAAAAGGCGTTTCCCCTGTAGACCCTTCAATAAATACAGATTCATTAAAGAATACAGTCGCTAGTCCATAAATATGGTGAAACATAAATCCAAGGATGATAAACATCCATAGTATGATAATTTTTGTTTTCATTGTTATATAATTTGAATTGTTTTTTTCTGTTTCTAATGATTCACTTGCTAGAGTGCTATCTATATTTTCTCTAGAAGTAAGTTGTCTTTCTTCTTCTTTTAAAGAAGCAATGTTTTTATAGTCTATAGGGTTTTTGTTGTATGCGCTTTGCTCTTTTACCTGAGGTTGTATTTTAAAATAAAAGATCAAAGAAAATACTGCTATGATAATCCATAGAAGGTCAATAAATAAGATATCAAATTGATGATTGATATAGGTGTCCCATATCCAATTTCCTGATACAAATCCATTAATAATTGGAATTAAAAAACCAAATATTGCACCAAGTAATAGGCTGCATTTGTTTGTGAAATAATTATCTCTTTTGAATCTAAAAAATAGAATTGTGATTAACCATGTGATAAAATAGAAATAATAGATAGTGGTTAACTTGTCTTCAAAATATCCATTTGATATTTTGACAAATATAAATGCCAGTGCAGTAACAGGAAGCATTGATAAGCAGATTGCCATATAGATATGCCCTACTTTGGCAGTGTATAATCGTTGACTAATCGACATATTCTTTTTATTACGCGCTTCGATCCAAATTAAAACACCTGTAATAATAACGAAGCAAGTAATCAATGCTAGAATAAAATACGCGATTCTTACAGCAATATTTCCATAATCGGCAAAATGAAGACGCCCTAGTACTCGTTGAACATCTTCTTTGTAAACCGTTTTATAGGGGTCTTTTTCTACTTCAATTTTCCCTTTTGTAATCGTATAAGAAAGACGTCCTTTACCAATAAAACGTTGATCACTTTCCAATTCTCCATTCAAAATATATTTCATATTGGTTCCTCCGTAATTACGAATAAACCCTTTTTTTAGATGAAAGTTATCCCAACGATCTGATGCTTGTTGAGCAAATTGATTGAATTCAGGAATATTTTGATCAGTTTTTTTAACCCATTCAATAACCTCGCTTTCTGGGCGTAAATCTTTTATAAGTTTATCTTGATCCCCATTGTATAGAAAATTTGCAGGAATAAGTACCAATAGACTTAAACAGAAATATACACCTGTTATGGCAAAGATAAATTGAAAAGGAAGTCCTATTATTCCTAAAGCGGTGTGTGCATCTGTCCAAAGCCGTTTTAGTGTAGCTCTGGGATTAAAGGCATAAAAATTAGGGATAATTTTTTTCCAGTGAACAATAACACCAGTAACGATAGCAAATAAAAAAAATAAGGATACAAAGCCAGCAAGATAAATACCTATATAGGAGAACTGATCGAAGAAGTGTAATCGATATAAGAATTCACCTAGACTATAATACTCGGTATATGATTGTGTCTCTAATGAATTAATGTCTAAATATAAATAATGATACTCTTTTCCTTTTTCGGATGCCAAGGAATCTTTGCTAACATCCATAGATACATAAAGTTTATTAGCTTGAGTCTCTATGTTAAACTGAATATCCCTACCAGTTAATTCATATTCGGTATCTAATTTTTTTAATATATGATCATAATCAATGTCTTTTCCTTCAATATGTGTTTTTGTTTTTCCCTCTTCCCATATTGTGATTTCTTCTCTAAACAATGCAAATGCACCGGCAAAGAAAATTACGTATAATGCAAAACTTATAACAATACCACTTACAGTATGCGTGTTGAATAATACGTTGTGATTTCTTTTATTCATTAGATAAATGGATTATTTTGATTTCCTAGATAATATATTCCAAAGAGTACTCCAGTGATAGTAAGGTATAGTAACCAAACTTTCCATCCATTTTTGAATAAGAAAGGGATAATCAAAAACGTGCACCAGACAATAAATGAAGTGAATATTGATGAAATTAAAATTTCTTTAGGATTAGGTAAAAATAGTGGTAAGCACATATGCAATAAAGCACTGATAATATAACCACCTACTATTCCTGCCGAAATTTTGGCAAATTGCTGCCAAGGTGATTTATTTAAATATTTAGGATTTGCTGGCATGGCGTAGAATATAAATTTGAAAATTAAAAATGTGAAAAATAGAATTTAAAATAAAACTATATGGTAATTTGATATTATAAGTAATCATCTGTTTATTATAACCCAAATAACTCTAAGTAGTTTAACTTAGAGTTATTTGAGTGCTTAAGATGTTAGTTAAGGTCAACTATAAAACACATTAAAACTTGTATGATATAGTACCTAAAAACGCACGTGATGCTTGTGGATTTATAGTGCTCCAACCTTTATAGTACTCTTCATCTGTAAGGTTATTTGCTTTTATCCCTATTCTGAATTTTTTAGCATCATAGTATACAGATGCATTTACTATAGTATATTCAGGAAGTGTAAATTGACCTGAAATATTATTGTTCAAAGTAAAGTATTCAGAAGCTCCATTAAAACCAGCTCCGATACCAAAATTTTCTAAGAATGTTCCTTTCTGGAATTTATAATCTGCCCAGAAGTTATAAAGAGTTTCTGGTCCAGCTTCTTCTGGTCTAGTATCTTTTAAAACATCAAAATCAGTATTAGAAATCTCACTTTCATTATAAGAATAAGAAGCTCTTATGTTTAATCCATTAATTGGAGTTGCATTAACTTCAATTTCAACTCCTTGACTTATTGTTTCATCAATAGAAATTCTTCGTACTAATAATGGGTCAGTTGGATCGCCAGCATCTTTATCATTTACTATTATGTGGTAATAACTAATTCCTGCATTAAGTTTACCATTAAACAAATTGGTTTTAAAACCAGCCTCAAATTGTTCTGATTTTAAAGGGTCAAAAGTTGTAACAGTACCATCAGTACCTACATTAGGATCAACATTGATAAAACCAGTTTGGTAATTAGCAAATAAAGATAATTTGTTTAATATAGGTTGATATACAATTCCTGCAGTTGGAGAAAATGTTGTTTTAGTATAGTCGTCCAAAGGTTCGTTCTCATCACCATCCTGATCAAAATAGTTTAAACGCAATCCAATCATTGCAGATAAGTTGGGAGAAAAATTGATTACATCAGATACATATGTTGCAAAAGTTTGAGATTTAGTATCGATAACAGTAGCAGGCATCAAATCAAAAATAGGATCAAGTTCAGCTCTGGTAATTCTGTAATTACTGTTAGGAGTAAAAGGGGTTGGTAATACCTCTCCATTTGGTAAAAAGAAAGCATCAAAAAATGGAAACCCTGGAAGGTTAGGGTTGCTAAATTTATTGCGAAACCCACTGGATTTGGTGAAATAATCCAAACCGAGTACCATTCTGTTACGTATTTTACCAATTTTAAAATCTCCAATAAAATTCTGTTGAACATTTATAGTAGAGGCATATTCATCTCTTTTATCCATTACTCTGGTAAGTACATTTTGTTGTAAAAGTTGATTAGCAAAAGCTTGAGTATTAGGATCAGGAGAAGCTAATAATGGTACCGCTGCTCCTTCTACCATGTATTGGTAATATCCATCACTATCTGTATTACTGGTAGCTACTATAGTTTGAGAAGTCCATTGGTCAGAAATTTTGTAATCGCCTATTGCTCGTGTAGTCAAAGTTGGTACCGTTAAGAAAATATCATCATTGGTAAATGATTTGTCATTATCCAGGCCAAATTCTTCAATAGTATTAGAAACCATTGGGTATCCTCTGCGCAAGAAAACCATCAAAGGATTGGTTTGTTTGGTGCGTGAATATTCAATACCAAAAGAAAGGTTAAGTCGATTATTTACCCTGTATGAAAAAGAAGGTGCAATAAAGAATGTTTTTTTGAACCCAGCATCCTGAAAACTATCTTGTGTAAGATAAGAAGTGTTTAATCTAAAATAAAGATTTTCTGAGTTTCCTAGAGGAGTATTGATGTCTACAGATACTCGGTGTGTATTAAAAGAACCTCCAGTGTAGGTAACACTTCCTCCAAAGCCTTGATACGGTTTTTTGGTAACTACGTTAATTAGCCCTCCTAATGATGGTACAGTACTACCAAAAAGGGTAGCGGTAGGGCCTTTTAATACTTCTATACGTTCTATATAAGAAGGATCAACAGCACTAAATGTAAATCCAGGAAGACCATCAATAAATGAAGATTGGCCAGAAAAACCTCTCATACTGTAATAACTGGTTCCTTGACCAGAACGTCCTGTAGCTTCCCAAAGTTTATTAACTCCAGCAGCATTGATTAAGGCATCGTCAAAACTAGTTACTAGTTGAGATTCTAATAACTCAGAAGTAACAGTACTGTATACTTGAGGATTTTCTAAATCTTTTAATGGTAATTTAGCTACATATGCTGTCTTTTTTCTAGAAAATTTATTTGCTTGTTCTCCCACCAGAAAAACTTCTGATAGTATTTCATTTCCTTCATATAAAATGATCCCACCGAGTTCTTTTGTTTCGTTATTAGCTATTGTAAGAGAGAACTCTCTTGTTTTAAATCCTAAATACGACACTACCAGTGTATGATCCCCATTAGGTATGTTTGCTATTTCAAAAATTCCGTTTTCATTGGTTTGTACTCCTCGAGTTGAATTTTTTATTAAAACGTTAACTCCAGATAATACACTTTGGGTATTATCTGTTATTGTTCCTTTGACTGTTCCATTTTGGGAAAACCCAAGGACGCCTAAGGTCAAAAAGAATAAGATTGATAATTGATTTTTCATTACTTTTATTTGTTATTTTAAGTAGTCCATTTCGCGCAAATGTAGTGGGGGGATAGTAATTATCCAAGGTTATCTGTAATAAATCTAAATAAAAATAGATTTTATTAAGAGATTGTTAGATAAATAAGAAGATTACTATGGTTTTTTATAGAATTGTTGCATTTTACTTGATAATTAAAAGCAGTAAAAAGACTTTTTGTACCAATTTTTGTTTGAATTTAGCTAAAGATGAGTGGTAGATTTTTGATTTAGGTAAGAAAATAAAAAAATAAGCTGAGCTATTTCAAGATTAAAAAAGATAGAAGAAACGGTGGTAAGTGAGCAGAAAATAAAGAGGATATCTTTATCTTTTGCAAGGAATTATTAGTTTAGGTACAAAGAGTCTTTGTTATAGGCTGTCATTTGGTTTTAGTTTTACATTGTTTATATCTATAGTTTCAGCTTCTTTATTTACAATCAAATCATATGTATAGTGAGATTTTACATTAAGTAAAGGAATGAGGATGCGCATCTGCATTTTACTTTTGGCAGGGATATTTTTGATAATTGGTCGTTGTGCACTTTTTCTATATCCTACAGGGTTTATTTTTAGAAACACATTCTTTTCTTTATCGGTATCATTTTGTATATAAATGATTGTACGTTTTTTTAACTTTTTTTCTATCAAGTGTACAGTACCAATTTGGCTATATCCAGATATGATTGTAAAGAATAGAGTTACGAATAGAAGTAGATAATATTTAGGTGGTACTATAGACATGTGATACAGGTAATTTATTTGGAATTATTATGGTTACTACCCTCTGAATAAGAAAAAACGATCTTTCATAGTTTCTATTTCAGAGTTTTTATTGCTTATGATATAATCAATAGCTTTTGTAGTAAACTTTTTGCCTTTTTTTGTCAAAGAAACAATATCATTATCAATAGTAATCATATTGTTTTTAAGAGCCAGATCAAGAACAGATTTTGATTGTACTTTTTGCCAGTTAATATGCTCGTTTAAATGTTTTACATGGCGTTCGTCTTCTTCTTTGTGATTTCCCAAATGTAGAAGAAAAGTAAGTAAAGAAACCTCAATACGTTGTTGTTTTTGTCTATATAACACAGAAAATAATCCTTTGTTGGGAGCAAATAAATACACAAATAAAAATATAAGTCCTAAAACAGTAGTCATTGATCCAGAAATAGAAGTGTCTAGTGTGTGTGCTACCCAATATCCTATAATAGCACTACTCACCCCAAAAAAGACCGCGAGTCGAAGCATTTTTTTTAAATCATTTGTTAGTAGATATGCTGTAGCGGCAGGAGCAATCATTAATGCGATCACCAAAATAGCACCAACTGCATCAAAAGCTCCAACCGTAGTTATTGAGGCAACGGTCATTAATCCATAATGCATTATAACTGGTGATAATCCTAGAGCGGCGGCAAGACCAGTATCAAAGGTGCTAATTTTTAATTCTTTAAAAAAAGTGAATAAAAGACCTAAGGTAATCACAACAATACTACCAATAATCCACAAAGATTTAGGCCCTACATCAGTGTCTCCTATATATAAACGATCAAAAGGGGCAAAGGCTAGTTCTCCTAATAGCACAGCATCAACATCTAGATGTACATCATTAGCGTTTTGAGCAATAAGTATAATACCGATACTAAATAATGCTGGAAAAACAAGGCCAATAGCTGTATCTTCTTTTACTAATCCTGTTTTTTGAATAAATTCTACTAACACTACAGTTAGAACACCACTTGCAGCGGCCAAAATAATTAATAAGGGAGAGGATAAATCATGAGTAATAAAAAAACCAATAACAATCCCAGGTAGTATAGAATGACTAATAGCATCTGTAATTAGTGCCATTTTTCGTAATACAAGAAAAGTACCAGGAATAGCACATGCTATTGCTACAAGGCTTGCAATGAGTTGTATTTCTATTTGTGCGCTACTCATCTTCTTCTTTGATTAATTGGTTGTATAAATTAGAAGCAGTATGATATCCTGATTCTGTCATGTACCACATATTACCTTGAATTTTTACATAATCTTTATCTTCTAATTTTTGAAGTGATTTTCTGGTAAATCCTTGAAAATTATTTAAAATTTTAATCGCATGTGGATGAGAAATATCCTCATGTGTACTGGCAATATCATACATAAAAGAGAGTGTTTTATGTAATTGTAGATCATTTCGGTTTTTTCTAAATCGAATTTCTCTAAATAATAGCCCCCGTCCTGGAGAAAATATAAAGGAAAACAAAACAAATACACCAGCAACCAATACAATCACAGGTCCAGTAGATAAATTGTTATGACTGGCACTAATAGCGGTTCCTAAAACCCCAGAAAAAGCTCCAAATATTGCTGCGAGTGTAACCATAACTCCAAGACTATTGGTCCATTGTCTTGCAGCAGCAGCAGGGGCAAGTAACATAGCACTCATAAGTACAACACCTACGGTTTGTAAGCCTAATACTATGGCAATGACAATAAAGGTAGTGATAAGTATATCTAAAAATTGGGTATTAAAACCGAGTGTTTTGGTGTAGTCA
The DNA here is from genome assembly GCF_002924285.1 of Aquimarina sp. I32.4. NCBI lineage: Bacteria > Pseudomonadati > Bacteroidota > Flavobacteriia > Flavobacteriales > Flavobacteriaceae > Aquimarina > Aquimarina sp. I32.4. Next base: position 25,915 of record NZ_PGUB01000028.1, read on the forward strand.
GCATCAAATAACAATATTTTGAGTTCTTTCCAGAAAAGTAATAAAACAACCAAGCTGATTGCTGTAACGATTACCATAAGCCATACATCACTTTCTAGAAGAGTTGCCGCTTGCCCAAAAAGGTAGCTTTCTAATCCAGCTTGATTTGAGTTAGGCATTTTTTGGATATACGTTAATAATAACATCCCAAAACCAAAGAAAAGAGATAATATCAAGCCCAAAGCTGTGTCTGATTTAAGGTGGGTTTTACTAATTATCCCTCGAATCCAGAATGTTCCTATCAATCCACTAATTAATGCTCCTAACAAAAATAGAGAACTGTTTTTGGTGCCAATAATAAGAAAAACAATTGCAATACCTGGTAGTGCAGCATGAGAAATAGCATCACCCAATAAACTTTGTTTGCGCAATACGGCAAAACTACCTAACATACCACATATAGCTCCTAGTATTGCAGTTCCTAATGTAATGGTGCGTAGTGTATAATCTGTAAAGACAAGTTCTATGTATTCTTTTATATCCATTAGTACTTAGGTGAATGTTTTTATTTTAGGAAATTTGTGACAAGGGTTGGTTATTACGTATTCAAAATTAAATTTCACTTTTTGCATAAACTATTATATAACTCATTTTTGTCTACTAATTACATTTCTTTTTTTTCTCCAAAAACTAATTTTTATTGTTGTACACTGACCTTGTAATTAATTCCGTATGTTTTGGTTAAATTATCATCATTAAAAATATCCTTTACGGGACCAGTAGCAATCTTTTTTACATTTAAAAACGTTACCCAATCAAAGTACTCAGGAACGGTTTGTAGATCATGATGGACTACGATAACTGTTTTTCCCGATTTTCTAAGCTCTTTAAGTATATTGATAATTGCTTTTTCTGTCGTTGCATCGACTCCCTGAAAAGGTTCATCCATAAAATAAATAGCTGCATTTTGTACCAAGGCTCTTGCTAGAAAAATACGTTGTTGTTGTCCTCCTGATAGTTGGCTAATTTGCCTGTTTTTGAAAGCGAGCATTCCTACTTTTTCCAATGCTTCTAGAGAAGCTTTTTTTTCTTTCTGACCAGGTCTTTTAATCCATCCAAGACTACCGTAAGTGCCCATCATTACAACATCTAGTGCCGTTGTAGGGAAGTCCCAGTCTACGCTTCCTTTTTGAGGAACATAGGCAACCAGAGAACGCTGTTTTTGATATGGTTTCCCATAGATTTGAATACTTCCTGCAATGGGTTTTATGATATTTAAAATAGACTTGATCAAAGTAGATTTTCCTGCTCCGTTAGGTCCTACAATTGCCATAAGTACTCCTTCGGGTATTGCTAGGTCAATATCCCATAATACAGGTTTGTAGTTGTATGCTACAGTAAGGTCATCTATTTGAACTGCAATTTTATTACTCATATATCATTGATCGTTTTGTTGAAGAGATAATAGCAAACATATTGCTGTATCAGAGAAATATTGATAAATATAACAGAATAGATTAATAAAAATAAATGTTTTTTGATGTAATTTGGATATGGCATATCTTATCAAAATAGTAATAAATACTTCTTTTTTATATGGTAGTTATTTTAGTGCATTTATAATTGTGTTTACATTATATTCAAACATACCAATATATGTTCCTTCTTTAGTGTCAGGATTACCAAGAGCATCAGAAAATAATGTGCCTCCTATGGTGACTTGGTGATTTTTGGATGTTACCGCTGCTTGCAAGGCTTCTATAGTTCGTTTAGGGACAGAGCTTTCTACAAAGATAGCTTTCACCTTGTTATCAATGATGAAACTAGCTAATTTTTGTACATCTTGTACTCCAGCTTCTGTAGCTGTTGATAGTCCTTGTAGTCCAACTACTTTAAAATCATAGGCTTTACCAAAATAACTAAAAGCATCATGAGCAGTAACCAAAATTCGTTTTTCTTTGGGTAGTGTGTTGATCGTATTTTTTAAAGTAGTTTCTAGTTTATCAAGTTGATCTAGGTATATTTTTCCGTTACTAGCAAAAGCTTCTGCATTTTTTGGATCAATAGTTTTGAGTTGATCAATAACGAATGTGGTGGTAATTTTCCAATTTGCCACATCAAACCATATGTGTGGATCGTAGTTTGAAGCAAAATAGTCTGAACCGATCAATGTGTTTTTGTCGATACTTTCTCCAATAGCAATAGTTTTGGTATTTTGATGGGCCATTTTTTTAAATACTTCTACGAGCTTTCCTTCTAGATGAAGGCCATTGTAGAAAACTACATCAGCCTGTATTAACTTAGAAACATCACCCTCACTGGCTTTATATAAATGTGGATCTACACCACTGCCCATTAATCCATTGACTTCAATTAGATCACCCCCAATATTTTTTACTAAATCTGTAATCATAGAAGTAGTAGTAACTATATTGAGTTTTTCGTTTTTATCTCTGGTCTCTTTTTTACAAGAAAATAAAGTCGCAATACATGCGCATATAAGTACTATGTGTTTGATCATTTTTAAGATATTTTTTCTAAAATTTTAAGAAGTTGATTTGCGCTTAAAAAAGATTGTTTCTGAAATATAATTTCATATTCTTTGTTAAGTATTGTTAATGTAGGATACGCAATCTTATTGTTTATTACTGCAAGCTCTTTTGCTAGTTGATGTATTCCTGTTTTATGACCATTTGAATTAAAGCGAAAGTCGTTATCAAGAAAATTAATCGTTTCACGGTTTTCTGCATTTAAGGTTATAAAATAAAAGGCGGTATTCAATTTTTGGATGATCTCATTGTTTTTGAAAGTGGTACTCTCCATATTTTTACAATAGATACACCAATCTGTATGAATAAAAATAACCACAGGTTTTGGGTCAATTTTCATAGCATCTTCAAGAGACTCAAAAGAATTTATCTTTATTTGTGATACTACACTTTGGCATAATACAAATAAAACAAGGACTATTATGTTATTTAGTGTTCTCATATTATAAAAGGTTGTATCTAACTCCTAGAAAAGCTCGCATTCCTTGATTTGGACCATAAATATAAGTAGAATCAAATGTAAGTCCATAAGGATTGTCTGGAGTTACCAAAACATCTCCGTTTTGATCAAATTCTACATTATTATCAAAAGGATCTTCTGCACGTGAAATCAAAAATGGATTTCCTTTGTTAGGAGTCCAGTTTAATAGGTTTTTGATTCCGCCATAAATTTCAAGATTGTTTTTGGAAGCGTGAGTGAATTGTATATTTTGGATACTCCACCAAGGAGAGTTTTTTCTTCTAGGGTCATTAGGACCTAATGTTGGTAAACGCATTGGGCCGTATAGATTACCAGTATAATCAATTGTAAGACGCAAGGGCTGTATTTTATAAGTTACTCCCCAGGTTCCAGTAATGCTCTCTGTTAATTCCTGACGAGATCGTACACCATTTTCTGTTCTAGAAACATTTAGTGCACTTATACCTGCCATGAGTTTTAGCCCATTAGAAAAATTAACATTAGAATTTAAACTTACACCTTTAGAAACCGCATACCCATTAAGATTACTATAGCGTATCTCTTGTGGGTCTGTCTCATAATCAGGTAGAATAGCATTAGAGAAATGTGTGTACCATGCAGAAGCATCTAAGCCAATGAATGATCCGTTATCAAGAAAAATCTTTTTGACATAATTGATGTTGATATTATAAGATTCCTCAGGATTAAGATCTTCTTCAACAATTACATCTCTAGATCCTGTAAGTGCAGCATGATCTTCTGTAAATAAGTTAACTACTCTAAAACCTGTACCAGTATTCACTCTAACGATATTATTAGGATTGATACTCCATTTATACGCTACTCTAGGAGTAAAGATAGTTCCATGATCATTATCATAGTCAAATCGAGTCCCTAGTAATAATTTTTGTTTTGTAGTTATTGTTATCTCGTCTTGTACGAATACTCCTGGTACATTTTTTTCTTCAGGAGCATTAGTAGTATTAAGAGCTGTAGCAGGCGTATTATCGTCATAATATTGATAACGAAAAGCAACTCCTGCAAGTAGATCATGTGATTTTACTTTCTTATCCCAGGTAAGCTGCGTGAAACCAATTCGTTGTTCAGCTTGATAAGATAGATCTCCATAATAAGAATTTTGATCATGATTTGTATAAGAAAATGACAATGCTACAGATTCTTGTATTGGTAGTTCATAGTTACCTAATAATTCATAACGATTTGTATAGATGCTTTCACCATATACTTGATCACTGCCTCTATATGTTTTATCCCATTCATTTTCTCCTCCCCATCGATCTTCATAATAAAACCTACCTGCTAATGTAAAGTTTTTTCCACTTTTTCTTTTAAAATTCCATTTGTTGAATACAGATATACGATCCTGTAAAGTTAGATCGGTAAAACCATCATCATTATTATCAATAATTTGATCGTATAGAAAATAATTAGCACCAACCAAAGCTGTTGCAGCACCTACATTTGCTTTGAAACCAAAATCTATATTGGTTTCTCCCCAGCCAGAAGCAAAAACATCAGTGCTAATTTGTGGAGCGTTATCAGGGTTTTTTGTAATGATATTAATTAATCCTCCCACAGCTTCACTACCATATAAGGAAGAGGCAGGACCTTTTACAACTTCAATTCTCTCGATCAAAGAATTAGGAATTCCTGATAATCCATAGATGGTAGATAAACCACTAACGATTGGCATACCATCAATCATAACCAGAGTATAAGGACCTTCAAGACCGTTAATATGGATGTCTCCTGTATTGCAAATACTACAATTGAGTTGAGGTCTTACTCCATTAATATTTTGTAAAGCTTCAAAAAGACTTGGTGTTGGGTTTTTTTTGAAGAAAGCAGAAGTGAATATTTCAACAGGTACGGGACTCTCTGATCTTTTTACAGGTTTAAGAGTACCAGAAACTACCACTTCATCTAATGATGAACCTTGTATTAAAACAAAACGAATTTGGTTATTTCCTTCTTTAATGGTGAATTTTTTCTTGATAGAATTATATCCTGTAAATGAAGCTGTTATTTTGTAGGTTCCTATAGGGATATTCTTAATTTCAAAAGCACCTTTCTCATTGCTAGAACTACCTAAATTAGTGCCTTCTATAAATATATTTGCAAAAGGAAGCAAACCGTTATCATCATACACTAAACCTTTTAATGTGCCGTTTTGTGCGAGGCCAGTGTTAAAAATAAATATGATACCTATTAAGTAAATATATTTGTGCATATTACCGTTATATGTTATCGACATGTGACTTTAACTATTAATTACGCAAAACTAAAAAAGTTAGTTATGACTAACAAGATAAATTTAAACAATTTAACAAAAAGTGAAGAAGATTACTTAAAAGCTCTTTTTCAATTACTTATAGAGGATGATTCTGTAAAAGTGGGGAATAATCAGTTGGCAGAGTACCTTAAAGTTTCTCCAGCATCAACAAATAATATGATCAAAAAGCTAAAAGCCAAAGATTATGTGATGAGTGAAAAGTATGGTAAACTAGACCTAACTGAAGAAGGAAAGGCTATCGCTGTGCGATTAATTCGTAAGCATAGGTTATGGGAAACCTTTTTATATAATTATTTAAACTTTACTTGGGATGAGGTGCATGATGTAGCAGAGCAATTAGAACATATCAAGTCTCAGAAATTAATTGATGAGCTGGATAGGTTTATGGATTTTCCTAAAAATGATCCTCATGGAGAAATTATTCCAAATGGAGATGGAGAATATTTTATTTTACCAAGAATTACACTATCTTCCTTGTCAGAAGGAGATGTGTGTCAGTTGGTAGCTGTAGATGATGGTTCTGTAAACTTCTTAAAATATGTTTCAAAAATAGGGCTGGTACTGAGTAGTGAAATAAAAATTCTGGAAATTCGAGAATTTGATAAATCTATTCGTATTCAATTTGATAATACAGTAGAAACTGTTACAAGAAAATTTGCCGATAATGTATTCGTTAAGAAGGTAGTATAAGATTTGTAAATGTTAAAATAGAGTTACTCTATAAGATAGTTAGAGAATTGCTGTTATCTTTGAGTATCACACAATCAATTTATGGAGCTTAATTTAAAAAGACCGATATGTTTTTTTGATCTTGAAACTACCGGTGTAAATATTTCTAAAGATCGTATTGTAGAAATTTCTATTCTAAAAATTTTTCCAAATAATACTCAGGAAAGCAAAACTTGGTTGGTAAACCCAGAAATGCCAATTCCTCCAGAAACTACAGCAGTACACGGTATCGATGATGCTAAGGTTGCAAATGAACCTCCTTTTAAAAAAATAGCAACCAAGATCAATGAGATGATAAAGGGGTGTGATTTAGGAGGGTTTAATTCTAATCGATTTGATATTCCATTATTAGCAGAAGAGTTATTGAGAGCAGGATTAGACTTTGATATGAAGAGTACAGTGGCAATAGATGTTCAAACTATTTATCATAAGATGGAAAAACGAACATTATCCGCAGCATATAGGTTTTATTGTGATAAAGACTTAACAGATGCACATTCTGCTGAGGCAGATACAATGGCTACTTATGAAGTACTAAAAGCGCAGCTAGATCGATATCCAGAATTAGAAAATGATGCTAAATTTTTGGCAGAGTTTAGTTCTAGAAAACAATTTGCAGATTTTGCTGGTTTTATTGCATATGATGAGAATGGAAAAGAAATTTTTTCTTTCGGAAAACACAAAGGAAAGCTGGTAGAGAAAATAATGGAAGAAGAACCAGGCTATTTTGGATGGATACAAAATGCCGATTTTCCATTGTATACCAAAAAAGTACTTACGGCTGTTAGACTACGTAAACTTAATAATAGTTTAAATTTATAATTATTGTATTTATCATTCTTATATCATGAAGCTTATATGTATAGGTCGTAATTATATAGACCATATAGAAGAACTGGAAAATAAAAAACCAAAAGATCCTGTTATTTTTATAAAACCAGACACTTCTATCTTATTAAAAAAACAACCTTTTTTTATACCTGATTTTTCTGATGATGTACATCATGAAATAGAGGTGCTGGTCAAAATAAATAGAGTAGGAAAACATATTGATAAGAAGTTTGCGCATAAATATTATAACGAAATTGGTTTAGGTATCGATTTTACGGCTAGAGATTTGCAATCAGAACTCAAAGAAAAAGGGTTGCCTTGGGAAAAAGCTAAAGCCTTTGATGGTGCTGCTGTAATTGGAAAATGGGTGTCTAAAAAAGAATTTGAAGATGTAGATGCTATTGATTTTTATCTAGAAAAAAATGGAGATGTTGTTCAGAAAGGTAATACCCGATTTATGTTGTGGAAGATTGATGAATTGATAGAATATGTGTCAAAATATTTTACTTTAAAGATAGGAGATATTATATTTACAGGTACACCTGCAGGTGTTGGGGCGGTAAATCCCAATGATATTTTGAGCGGATATATAAATAATCAACAATTTTTTTCAATAAAAGTTAAATAGATGAACAAAAGATATAGTTTAAAAAATGTAAATGAGTTATCAGGAGGCGATAATGAATTTATAGCTGTTTTGGTACAGACTTTTCTAGAAGAAATCCCTCCCGATTTAGATAGTATGGTGCAGGCTGTACATTCAGATAATCCACAAATGGCCTATCAATATGCTCATAAAATGAAACCGAATCTTCAATTATTTGATATTGATCTCTTAAAAGAAATAAAACAAATAGAGGCTTGGTCAAAAACCAAAAAAGAAAAAGAACAGATATTTCCTGTATTAGATCATATTGTAGCAATAGTAAAAGAAGCGTTAGATGATCTGAAAGTAGATTTTAGCTAACTATGTATGCAGAAATAATTACTATAGGAGATGAAATCCTTATCGGACAAATTATTGATTCTAACTCTGCTTTTATGGGCAAAGAGCTTAGTAAGATTGGAGTTGATGTTTGTAGAATCACATCTATAAAAGATGAAAAAGAAGATATACTCAATGCTCTGCAAGAAGCTAGTAGTAGAGCGGATATTGTCTTGATTACAGGTGGGTTAGGACCTACCAAAGATGATATTACAAAGCATACGCTTTGTGAATATTTTAATGATACTTTAGTGTTAAACAAAGAAGTATTAGTACATGTAAAAGAATTATTTGCGAAGTATATTTCAGCCCCAATTTCAGAAGTAAACAAGCAACAAGCTTTGGTTCCTAGTACGGCTACGGTTCTGATGAATCAATATGGTACTGCTCCTGGAATGTGGTTAGAAAAAAACAACAAAGTTTTTATATCTATGCCTGGAGTTCCTTATGAGATGAAGGGGTTGATGAAAGATGAGGTGTTGCCAAGAATACAAAAGAGGTTCAAAAGGCCATATATAATTCATAAAACCATACTCACCCATGGTATGGGAGAAAGTTCAATAGCAGAAAAAATTGAAGACTGGGAAAATGATTTACCCCAATTTATAAAATTAGCATATCTTCCAAGCCTAGGTAGAGTACGCCTTAGGTTATCCGCAAAAGGTACTGATGAGAAACTCCTTCTAGATACAATCAATAGTAATGTCATATCCCTAGATGCTATTATTGGAGATGTTATTGTTGGTTACGAAGAAGATCAAACCATCGAAAAGGGGATCGGTAAATTGTTGGTAAAGAAGAATAAGACCCTTTCTGTAGCAGAAAGTTGTACAGGAGGTATGATAGCACATTCATTTACAATTAATGAAGGAGCATCAGCTTATTTTAATGGAGGAGTGGTTACCTATGCTACTCAATCCAAAGTTGATATTTTGGGGGTAGATGCTGATCTTATAAAAACATATACAGTAACCAGCACAGAAGTAGCAGAAGCTATGTCTTTGAAAGTAAAAGAGAAGTTAAAAACGGACTATGCAATAGCTACAACTGGTAATGCAGGGCCAACAAGAGGAGATGGAGATGTAGAGGTAGGTACTGTTTTTATCGCAATAGCCACTCCAGAGGGTGTTTTTTCTGAGAAACATGTATTTAGTAACCTTAGAGAGCGAACCATAGGAAAAACTGTCAATAAATCACTAGAGCTGTTATATAATGAATTACTTAAGTAATTTGTTTAAGAAAAGCGTTAATCATGAGAAATTAATTGTTCTACCCATATAATAGCCTCTTCCAAGCTGTCAAAGATCTGAGTAGGAGTGTTTAAAAAAGCTTGCTCCAGTTCTGCAATTTTGTTTCCAATTACATTATGTGTAATTACAGCATACCCTTTTAGGTTAGGAAACAATTCTGTAGATTTAAAGTGATCGGTAGGCTCAAAAGAATACGAATGAATCCTATTTGATATATAAACAAAAGGAACGTTGTTTCCATAATATTCTTTGCCAAGTAAAAGTAATTGACCTGCTTTTTCATAATTGAGAAGCATGCCTTCTTTTATTTCGGTAACAACATAATTCTGATAAAAGTATACTGTACCAATATCAAGATCATACTTTTTTATAAGGCTTTTATTGATTTTCCATTGCATAATTTATAAAAGATACTATGTTTGATATCAAATTTAGTCTAATTTGATGATCAAAAAAAGCGGATCATAGTTTTATGACCCACTTTGTTTGCTACTTAATTACCCCATATTAAGTAGTTAGTTGCAATTATGAAACCAACTGATGTAAAGGTAGTTGTATGTAGATGTTTATGAAATACGTAAAAATACCTGTTTTTTGTTTTTTTGGATAGACAGAAAAAAAATAAAAAAGAAGAAAAAATAACTAAAATATTATTGGGGGTTAGGTAAATAATTCGTTAATTTGCACCCTGTTTTGAAATAATACCAAAATTAAGAAGAGATGTCAAGAGTTTGCGAGCTTACAGGTAAAAAAGCAATGGTAGGGAACAATGTTTCTCATGCGATGAATAAAACAAAACGTAAATTCAATGCGAATTTAATAAAAAAGCGTTTTTATATTCCAGAAGAAGATCGTTGGGTAACACTTAAAGTGTCTACTGCTGCGTTAAAAAATATAAACAAGAACGGAATCTCTGCTGTTTTAAAAGAGGCAAGAGCAAAAGGTTTCTTAAATAAATAATCTCCTTATTCTAAAAGATATTTATAATGGCAAAGAAAGGTAATAGAGTACAGGTAATTTTAGAATGTACAGAGCATAAAGCAACTGGTAAACCAGGTACATCAAGATATATCACAACCAAGAATAAAAAGAACACTCCTGATAGAGTAGAATTAAAGAAATTTAATCCTATCCTCAAGAAGATGACTGTTCATAAAGAAATAAAATAATAAGCAATGGCAAAGAAATCAGTAGCATCGTTACAGACAGGGTCAAAGAGGTTAACTAAAGCCATAAAAATGGTAAAATCTCCAAAGACAGGAGCGTATACTTTTGTAGAATCGATTATGACGCCAGAGGCGGTTAGCGATTTTTTAAAGAAAAAGTAATTTCGTACAAGATATTTTAAAAAGAAGCCGTTTCAATTGTATTGAAATGGCTCTTTCTTTTTATATTTAAGCAATCTAACTAACTGTTATAGTTTTTAATTTTTAGCATATCGAATAGTACAAATGGGGCTTTTTAAAAAAATATTTTCTTCAGAGAAAAAAGAGACACTTGATAAAGGATTAGAAAAATCCAAAACTAACTTTTTTTCCAAATTAAGTAAAGCAGTAGCGGGTAAATCCAAAGTCGATGACGATGTGTTGGATGATCTGGAAGAAGTTTTGGTGACAAGTGATGTAGGTGTCAAAACCACCATTAAGATTATTGAGCGTATAGAAAATCGAGTAGCAAATGATAAGTATCTGGGAACAGAGGAGTTAAATCAAATTCTACGAGAAGAAATTGCAGGCTTGCTGTCTGAAACCAATGTAGGAGAAGCTACAGATTTTGAAATACCTAAGATTAAAAAACCATATGTATTAATGGTTGTTGGGGTAAACGGAGTAGGAAAGACTACAACTATTGGTAAATTAGCATACCAATTAAAAAAGAAAGGATTAAAAGTTGTGTTAGGAGCTGCAGATACATTTAGAGCCGCAGCAATTGATCAATTACAAGTTTGGGCAGATCGTGTAGATGTTCCTATCGTAAAACAAGAGATGGGGAGTGATCCAGCTTCTGTAGCATATGATACATTGGAATCTGGAGTCAATCAAGATGCAGATGTAGTCATTATAGATACAGCTGGTAGATTGCATAATAAGGTCAACTTGATGAATGAATTGACAAAAGTAAAGCGAGTAATGCAAAAAGTAGTAGGAGATGCTCCTCATGATGTATTGTTAGTTCTAGATGGATCAACCGGGCAAAATGCTTTTGAGCAAGCTAAGCAATTTACAGCCGCAACAGAAGTTACCTCATTGGCAGTAACCAAATTAGACGGAACTGCAAAAGGAGGTGTGGTAATAGGAATAAGTGATCAGTTTCAAATACCTGTTAAATATATAGGTATAGGAGAAGGTATAGAAGATTTACAGGTGTTTAATAAATATGAATTTGTAGATTCATTTTTTAAATAAAGACTGTTACAGAATAGTTAAAAAAGGCGTTGAGAAATATTCTCAACGCCTTTTTTTATATTTTAAACCCACTTTGTGTAAAATAGAACTTTGCAATTTATGGGTGAAGGCGTTATAAACACGGTAAAACGATTGTATTTTACGGAATAGATAAAGTAGAATTAAACCTTTGTTCAGAAAAGTAAATAATATGAGTTCTTGTATGAAAGCGTATAAGAAACTTTTTTTAATATAATTTTTTATACGGTCACAATGAGAAAGATACTATATGTTTTAGCGTTAATTTGTTTGTTTTTTTCTTGTAAAAAACAAGAAAAAAAGACAACCCACCCTCAAAAAGAACCTAGAATCGTATGGCAAGCTTATGATGAAACACAAGACTTAAAAGCTACAGAGAAACTTGAGGAGACGAGAATGCATCTAAAATTGATCAATTCTAAAGTGTCTGATAAGAATGATATATGGAGAGTTTTGGAGCCTGAGTTAGATTATTTTTCCAAAGATAAATATGATTTACTGAAACCATTTATTATAGAAAAAGATATTCCTACGATACAAAAGCATATCAAAAATGGAGATCTTACTTATGAAGAATTGGTATGCTTTTATATTTATCGTATCAGAAAATACGAAAGCGATAATTCATTATCATTAAACGCTTTAATATCGTTGAATCCCAATGTTGTAGAACAAGCAAGAGCATTAGATAAGATTGATAAAAATAAAATAGATATTAATTCAGTTTTTGGAATGCCTATACTGTTAAAAGATAATATAGGTACAAAGAATATGATGACCACAGCGGGAGCAGTTGTGTTGAAAGATAATAAGGCAAAGAATGCTTTTATCACAGATAAACTTATAGAAAACAACGCCCTTATCTTAGGTAAAGCTAATCTAAGTGAGTGGGCTTATTTTTTATGCTCAGGATGTCCAGTCGGGTATAGTGCAATTGGAGGGCAGACAATGAATCCATACGGAAGAATGGTTTATGAAAGTGGTGGGTCAAGCTCTGGAAGTGGAGTTACCGTTGCGGCAAATTTTTGTGTTGCTGCTATCGGTACAGAAACTAGTGGATCTATATTATCTCCTTCTAGCCAAAACTCTGTAGTTGGTTTAAAACCAACAATTGGTGTACTAAGTAGAACTGGCATTGTACCTATATCTAGTACATTAGATACTCCAGGGCCAATGACAAAACATGTTATAGATAATGCAATTGTACTAAATGCTATAGTAGGTAAAGATACTAGTGACCCTGCTTCAGTGGCTGTAGCTATTGATTTTGTAAAGGCAGTTAAAGAACATTCACTAAAAGAAAAGCGATTTGGAGTAGTCAAAGAATTACTAAAAGATTCTCTTTATAAAAAAGCGATAGAAAATATAAAGAAGGCAGGAGGGACTATTGTAGAAATAGAACCAGAATTAGTTGATTTACCAGGTTTTTTAAATATTTTAAATATTGATATGAAAAATGACTTGCCAAAATACATAAACACACACGCAAGTGATAATATTACAATTGAGAATATAAAAGGCATAACCATATTTAATCAGAAAGATTCTTTGATACAAATACCATATGGGCAACAAATGTTTACAGGTATTCTAGAAGATACTACCACAGATAAAGAATTAGCTAGTATAAAAGAAAATTTAAAAATGGTAGCGAGAAGTTATTTTGATACCTCTATTGATGCACATAAATTAGATGCAATACTATCTATAAATAATTATGATGCAGGATATGCAGCTGTGGCCAAATACCCTGCTCTTACTGTGCCAATGGGTTATAGTGCAAAAGGAGAACCAAAAGGGCTTACATTTATAGCAAAGCCTTTTTCTGAAGCTTTATTGTTGCAATTGGCATATGGCTATGAGCAAGCTACAAATGAAAGAAAAGCACCTGTTAATTACATTAATTAATTAACAGGTTAATTTTCTCCCATAATTCATTATCAAAACCAGAAGGACCTAATAATGTTTCTCCTGTAGCATTTCCCATTCTGATGATAACCAGATTTTGACTGGGAACCACGTACAGTTTTTGGTCATTTTTACCAAGTCCAGCAATCAAGTCATCGGGAGCATCAGGAATTAACTCTCCTGTGTATTGAGTTTCTGAGGCAGGAGCTCTAAAGCTACTTTTTCCGTTTAGCCACCATAAGTACCCATATGCTTGATTTATATTTTGAGAGGTAGTGGTCATTTGTGTAAAATACTCAGGGTCATTTAAAATTTCTGTTGTATCCCAAAGTCCTTTGTTTAAGCTTAATAAACCAAAGCGAGCCATGCTTCTGGCAGTACTATAAAATATTTTGGCATAACCAAGAGTAACCCATGCGCCATTCATTCCTATTTTATTTTTGACTTTATTGGTAAAATATGTAGTGTATTCTTGATTTGTAGCTCCTGTGATAATGTTATCCAATAATGTATATGTAGCATTATGATAGTACCAAAAACTGCTAGGGTCATTTAGATAAGTTAGGCAGTTTGAACTGGTGCAGTTTTGATTAGATACAGTGTAGTCCAGACCAGTAGTCATAGTAAGGTGATGTCTAACTGTAATGGCATTTTCTTGATCTATAGTCATATTAGTCCATCCAGCGCCCAGATAAGTAGCAGAGGCTTCGTCAATGTTTAATAAATTTTCTTGTTGTGCTATTCCGATAGTGAATGCGGTTAAGGTTTTTCCTGCAGAGAACCAAGGGTTGTTATCAGAAGCGGTTGCTCCATTAAAATATTTTTCAATTACGATCTTTCCGTTTTTAAGAATGATAAAAGCTTTTGTACCTCTCTTCTCAAGAAAAGTGTATAAAGGTTGTTCGTTACTAGTATTCCATCCTAATTCTTGTAATGAAGAGGTTTCCCAGGTGTCAGAGTCAATAGGAGGAAAATATAATATGTTTACCTCGGGAGTGGTGTCTATTTCTTGTTGATCCATAAGCTCTTCTGTAGAATCATTATCAGAACAAGAAGATATGAGACACAACAGGACTGCTAGAAGTAGTATGTTGTTTTTTTTCATGAAGTTAGATTTATAGAGTTAGACTTGTGAATATACAAAAGGTTTAAGGCATACTTACTATTGTATTGAAAAGGACAAGATATAGAGATATCGAATTTATACCATAAACTTGAGTTAATCCTTGTATCTTTGCAAACCTTTACCCAAAAGATATGAGAACAAAGACATTAAAGAAGAATAAAATCAATGTAGTTACATTAGGATGTAGTAAGAATGTGTATGATAGTGAGGTGCTAATGGGGCAATTACGCGCTAATAATAAAGAAGTAGTTCATGAAGAAGAAGGAAATATCGTAGTAATCAATACATGTGGATTTATTGCAAATGCTAAAGAAGAATCTGTAAATACTATTTTAGAATATGTACAGAAAAAGGAAGAAGGAGCGGTAGATAAAATTTTTGTTACAGGTTGTTTATCAGAGAGGTATAAGCCAGATTTACAAGAAGAGATTCCAGATGTAGATCAATATTTTGGAACAACGGAGCTTCCTGGTTTATTAAAAGCTTTAGGGGCTGATTATAGACATGAGCTAATAGGAGAAAGATTAACTACAACCCCAAAGAATTATGCGTATCTCAAAATAGCAGAAGGATGTGATCGTCCTTGTTCATTTTGTGCAATTCCTTTGATGAGAGGTAAGCATACATCGACTCCAATAGAAGAATTAGTAATAGAAGCAGAAAAGCTAGCGGCAAATGGGGTAAAAGAATTAGTGCTAATTGCTCAGGATTTAACATATTATGGGTTGGATTTGTACAAAGAGAGAAAACTTGCAGACCTATTGAAAGCTTTAGTAAAAGTGACAGGTATAGAATGGATACGTTTGCATTATGCATTTCCAACAGGATTTCCTATGGAGGTGCTTAAGGTGATGAAAGAAGAACCTAAGGTATGTAACTATATCGATATACCTTTACAGCATATATCAGATTCGATTTTAAAATCAATGCGACGAGGAACAACCAAAGCAAAGACTACAAAACTCCTTCAGGAATTTAGAGAAGCTGTTCCAGCAATGGCGATTCGTACAACACTTATTGTTGGATATCCAGGAGAAACTCAAGCGGACTTTGAGACCATGAGAGATTGGGTAAAAGAAATGCGTTTTGAACGTCTAGGATGTTTTACATATTCTCATGAAGAAAATACGCATGCTTATAAATTAGAGGATGATGTGCCAGAAGAAGTAAAAATGCAACGAGCAAATGAAATTATGGAGATACAATCCCAAATCTCATGGGAGCTTAATCAACAAAAAATAGGAGCAGAGTTTAAAATTGTTGTAGACCGCAAAGAAGGAAACTATTTTATTGGTCGTACAGAATTTGATTCTCCTGATGTAGATAATGAAGTGCTTATTGATGCTTCTAAGCAGTATCTCAAAACAGGAGATTTTGCAACCGTAAAAATATATGAAGCAGAAGATTTTGATTTGTATGGCGAGGTAGTGTAATTCTATCGAGACAGGTATGTGAAGAACATAGTGAAATAAAAAAAAGAAGCCCAATTTGGGCTTCTTTTTTTATAGACTCTTTTTTAATTTTTTTGGCTAACTCTAAATTGTTTAAAGAGAACTATTTTTGAAGAGATTTAAGTATGAACTAGTTGTTTAAACCTCTGTCAACTTCGATATAATTATCAATAATTTTTTCTGTTGTAATAATAGGAGAATCGTCTTGTGGAAGATTTTCCTCAGGAGTACTTTCTGGTGAAACCACACTTTCGTCAAATGATTCTTTTTCACATGAAAGTAGGATAGCAATAACTGCAAGTAGAAATGGTAGTTTTTTGATCATCAGATTTAATTTTTTTATTTGAAATCGAAGGCAAACTTTTAGAACATACTTGTTGTATGAACTAGTTGTTTAAACCTCCATCAACTTCGATATAGTTATCAATAATTTTTTCTGTTGTAATAATAGGAGAATCGTCTTGTGGAAGATTTTCCTCAGGAGTACTTTCTGGAGAAGCAACACTTTCGTCAAATGATTCTTTTTCACATGAAAGCAGGATAGCAATAACTGCAAGTAGGAATGGTAGTTTTTTGATCATCAGATTTAATTTTTTGTTTAAAATTGAGGGCAAAGTTTTAAAAGAGAATAACTCTAGTTATTTAATCCTCTGTCAACTTCATTATAATTATCAATAATTTTTTCTGTTGGAACAAGAGGAGAATCTTCTTGTGGAATATTTTCCTCAGGAGTACTTTCTGGTAAAACCACACTTTCGTCAAATGATTCTTTTTCACATGAAAGTAGGATAGCAATAACTGCAAGTAGAAATGGTAGTTTTTTGATCATCAGATTTAATTTTTTATTTGAAATCGAGGGCAAATGTATCTAAAAAAATGACATAAAACTTCACTTTTTATTCAGCCAATTATTTGATATTGAACTTTTTTCAAAAAATAAAATGAAGAGTTTTTAACAAGAATATGATAGAAGTTTGAATTATGTAATACTATCCAGAAACAAGATAGATTTTGTTAGGTATAAAATGATTTTATTGAGAAATCATGAATGGTGTAAAAGTGAAAAATTAACAATATTTTAATATAAAGGGCTTATTTTAGGTTATTTTTATTGAATTGTTAATTAAATGGTATTAATTATGATAATTACTTAATGTCTTAAAGAGTCTTAGTGCTGTTATTTTAACAAATATGAGATAATACATATAGATCGATAATTAATGACAAAAAATATGAGATTTAATAGGATGATTTGGTAGGATTATACCGTCAATTTTTATGAAAAAAGATAAACTAGTCACCTTTGAAAAGAGAATAGAAACGGTTGGCTAAAAATTAACAATATTTTTGGCTACCTATACCTAATTAATAATTTCTTTTGTAGAAGATGTATCTATATTCACAGAGAAATAAAATTAGTTTATTTTTTATTGCTATTTTTTTATTTATAAAGGTAGTAGATCTACATAGTTATACTCATGTTTTTGATGATGAAAAAACTTTTGTTGATTGTGATGTTTGCGATGTACTGTTATTAGATCATACTTTTCCAACGATACTTAAAAATGATACGCAGTTTGACTTTGATATTCATTTTTTTGATACAGAATTAAATACTATAATAAGATATACTGCACCATTTATAAAAATGGTACATACTAGTTATTACCATAATAAGCCACCACCAGAGGTTTAATTTTTTGTAATATTCTAAATTTTTGATCTATTTCTATAACTAACCCAGTTATAGCTTTTTATCAAAGTTCTGGTAATAGATCAAAAATTTAGAATAAGGAAAAGTTTAAAATTCAGTACAATTCTTAGGTACGTAGCATACATTTCTTAAACACATTTATTAATGATTAGTAATTGTTTGATCCAAACAAAAGCTAATGAATATATTTTATATATGATCACAACACGTAATTTGACAAAAAAATATGGCGATTTCATTGCTGTAAATAATCTGGATTTGGATGTTAAGGAAGGCGAAATATTATGCCTTTTAGGGGCCAATGGAGCAGGAAAGTCTACCACTATAAATCTTTTACTTAATTTTATTACACCTACTTCTGGAGAAGCATTGATCAATGGGATTGATGTAACTAAAGATCCGATAAAAACAAAATCGTTCTTGACGTACATACCAGAAAACTTAATGCTTTACCCAACACTTTCTGCTGTAGAAAATTTAGATTACTTTACAGGGATTAGTGGAAAAAAAATAAGTAAATCACAACTAGAAACATATCTTCTAGAAGCGGGGCTTCAAAAAGAAGCATTGCATAAACGTATTCATTCTTTCTCTAAAGGAATGCGACAAAAAGTAGGAATTGCACTAGCGATAGCAAAAGATACAAAAGTACTGTTGCTCGATGAACCAACTTCTGGTTTAGACCCTAAATCAAGTAATGAGTTTTCAGAGTTACTAAAAGAAATGAGTAATAAAGGGGTTGCAATATTAATGGCGACACATGATTTATTTAGAGCAAAAAGCATAGGAAGCCATATAGGGATAATGAAAGATGGAGTTTTAAAAAATAATTTTAAAACACAAGATATATCAATTCAAGGATTAGAAGAATTGTATTTGCAAACTATGAACTATAATGAAGTAGCATTATGATAGGTAAAATAATACGTAAAGAAAGTAAAGAAATAATACGAGACGATCGTTTTAAAATTTCTTTATTCATTGTAGTGTCGCTCCTTATTGTTGCGATTTTTGTAAGTAGTAATCAATACAAAAATACGAATAAGCAATATGAAGAAGCTAAAACCAAAGAGCGTGCTAATTGGGATTCTCAAGGAGAAAAAACACCACACTCTGCGGCTCATTACGGGACTTATGCTTTTAAACCTAAATATCCATTATCTCTTATAGATCAAGGGGTAGATAAGTATACAGGCGTTTCTGTTTTTCTAGAAGCACATAAGAGAAACGAAGCAGAATATAGTGCAGCGGCTGATCAAACAGGTTTATCTCGATTTGGAGAACTTACTCCAGATTTTGTGTTACTCTATATATTCCCGCTGATCATTATTCTGATTAGCTATAATACATTTACCAAAGAAAAAGAAGGAGGAACAATAGCATTGCTTAAAAGTCAAGGTATTCGTAATTGGAAATTAACCCTAGGTAAATGGATTGCATCATTACTTCCTGTAGTAGTCCTAGCAACAATATTGTTTGGTATTGCAGGTATTCTATTATCTAATTTATCAGATTATGGAGAATTTAGTTGGATATCACTTTTTGCATTATACAGTGTATTTATAGTATACTATATGGTGTTTACAAGCATTACTTTATTGATATCTTCTCTAGCAAAAAAATCAGGGATAGCATTGGTTATTTCTCTTACAGTTTGGTTTTTAGGGTGTTTTGCAGCACCAAAAATAGCTAGTAATTTGGCAGATCTCAAATATCCATACCCAACAAGGCAAGAGTTTACAGAAAATGTTGAATATGAAAAAAAGAAAGGACTTGATGGGCATAATCCATGGAGTGAAGAAGCAAAGCTATTAGAGAAAAAAGTTCTCAAAGAGTATGGAGTTGATAGTCTGCATCAATTACCTTTTAATTTTAGTGCATATAGAATGCAAAAAGGAGAAGAACATCAGGCAGAGATTTATAAAAAGCATTATGAGATACTAAAAGAACAGTTTAAAAATCAAAAAGGAATCTATCAATCAATAGCTGTTATTTCTCCATTTTTGCCTGTTAGGTTCCTATCTATGTCAATTGCTAATACAAATTACCAGACACATTGGGATTTTGCTGATGCAGCAGAAAACTATCGAATCGATACACAGTTATATTTGAATGATAATCATGCAAAAAACTCTAAATATCAAGATTGGGGGTATAAAGCAAACTCAGATACCTGGAAAAACTTACCAGCCTTTGAGTACTCTCCACCTACTTTGTCTGATGTTTTAAATGATAATACTTCTATTATTATAATGTTACTGTTCTGGCTTGGTATAAGCAGCGGAGCTTTATTTCTTTCAACCAAAAATCTTTAATTATGTTTTTATATAATTTTAAATATGAACTAAAGCTACTTATACGTAATAAGTGGATTCAAGTGCTATCTGTCATTATAATTATCAATATGCTATTTGCTGGATATAATGGGAAACAAAAAGTAGATAAAAGAAATGCAGATATAGAAAATATAACGAATAAGGTATCTCAAGAAGATCAATTGATGTTATTGCAATTAGATTCTATAAAGCAGGGACATACAGTAAATCTGAGTAAATGGAGGGTTCCTACAAGTCCTATGGCGGTTGGTAATTACCACCCCAGAGTTGCGGCCATGCAACCTCATGATATGGCTTTTGTAGCAATTGGACAAAGTGATTTGTTTACCCATTATACACGACCTAAGGTTGTTGATAATAGTTTGACAATTAAACACACAGAAATGACAAGCCCTGTGCAATTACTCTTTGGTAGTTTTGATTTGGCATTTGTTGTTATCTATTTGTTACCACTTATTATTATTGCATTTACGTATAATATCCTCTCGCAAGAAAAAGAATCAGGTTCTTTACGTTTATTAGCCTCACAACCTTTATCAATACGAAATTGGGTGTTGCAAAAAGTAATTCTACGTTTCTTTTGGTTAGTTTTGATTACTATATTGGTACTAACTATTGTATTTGTGATAAATGAGTTTTCTTTTTCAGAAAACCTAGGTGCTTTTGTGTCTTGTATAATTTTGGTAGTTGCTTATATGATGTTTTGGTTTGCATTGGCATTTGCAATTAATTTATTTGGGAAAAGTTCTGCCAAAAATGCTATGAGCTTATTAGGGCTTTGGATAGTTTTTGTATTATTGATTCCTGCAATTATGGGGCAATTAAGTTCTTCTTTTTACCCAATTCCGTCTAGAACAAAAATGCTTAATGAGATGAGAGCATTAAAAGCAGAAACAACCAAGAAGCAGGATAAAATTTTAGACAACTTCCTCAGAGACCACCCAGAGTATGCCTCAAAAGATGACCAAGGTAAAACCAGCTTCTGGCATCGTTATATGGCCTCACAGAGAATTATTAATGATGAACTCTCATTATTACAAGATAAGTATGATGGCCAATTGAGAAAACAACATGAATTGATTCAGCAGTTTCAATATACTTCACCTGCAATTATAGTACAACAAAGTCTTAATGCAATGGCAGGAACATCTTCTACTAATTATGAGGATTATAGAAATCAAGTAGCTTCTTTTGCTCAGCAATGGCAGGATTTTTTTATACCGTTATTGTATAAGAATAAGGAATTTACAAAAGAACAGTATGCCGATTTTCCAAAATTCACATATCAATCAGAAGCAGAAGTTACCATCACTACCAAGATAGTAGTACTGGTGTTGTTTACTCTACTCATTACAATGATAGGGTGGGGAGCTTTTAGACTAAATGCTAAGAAAGGGCTCGTTATATTGAGTTGATTAAATAAAGTCTTTTTAATGCGTCATTAGAAAGTTAAATTAGTATAAAGCCTCGAATATTCGAGGCTTTATACGTTTTGAAATAAATTAATAAGATTATACCATTTCTAACTTAAATTTACGCAATAAAACTGCGCTTTTTCGTCTAATATTTTAAAATAAAACACGACCATAGCCCTGCTATGCTTGACAATGTGTTTTTTATAAAACTAGATGCTATCTCTACAGGGCAGTCAGTAATAAAATCATAGACTTTCCAGATTCGTTTTTGTACATTGTTTTTTTTGATATAATGATACGCAAACAATTCTGCGTCTGCACCTTGATTCTCTTCATGAGAAAATTTTGAATTACTATAAATTCCTGTTTCACTTGTAAGAACAAAATGTTCTCCGTAGGCATCTTTCCAACTGATCACATTTTTTGCTTTCCCTTCATAAGAAATAAATTTTGGAATTTTTGTAAAAGGTATTTTATCTAATAGGATGTCATTTTTATGTGGTTTGATATTGGTATTATACTCCTTATCCTTACTTGCAACCCAAATAGTTTGCTTCTTATATTTGTGGTATAGTTTGGTACATTTATCAGAATAAGTATCAAAGGAAGCTTCACCAAATTTTTTTAAACTGATTTTAGGAAGTTTCATTTTACTATGTATCGTAGGGATAATCATTAAGGAATCTGTTATTATATCAATACACTTCCAGTTTCCAATATATTTGTTGGTTAGTAGATTAATACTGGATTCACCACTACCATCATTGGCAACATTTCCAAATTCATATCTACTCATGCCAATAAGTTGTATGGTTTTTGTTTTTGGGTCAAACCAGAATTGAGCTTTGTAACCCGCTCTCATCCAATTTACGTTGTATTGAAAGCCGCTTTTTGTCTCTGAGACATAAGAATTGTCTGCTGTAGACTCTATGCTTTTACTTACAATAGGAGTATATTTTTGGGTAGAAAGCTTACAGACGATAGATGAATTTTGAGGATTAATATAGATACTATCCTTGATCTTATCCTTGTCTAAATCCTTGGTTATATAATTTTGGGAGTATGTGTCCAATACAAGACTTAATAAGACAAGTACTAGCGTATTAGTTTTATTAGTGTGAATCATTGTGGGGTAGGTATTCAATTTGTTCTAGATTAATAACATCACTAGTTTTATAATTACCATCAATACAATAAAAGTAATAAATAAAAGCTATATTCTATAATACGACTTAACTAGTTATCTTTGTTTTAAAACAAGTGCAAATGGTACCAGAATCTTTCACAGAATTTTTCAAAATCCTAGATGAATTGGGTCGTGAGACCGTAATTAGGGAGCTATTATCTATGGTCGATCCTTCAGAGCCTGACTTGTATACTGTTCATTCCGAGGTGCAACAAATCCAGTCACTACATTGCCCTAATTGTCAAGACATCGATATCCGTGCAAATGGCAAGGCTAATGGTGTGCAACGTTATTTTTGTAAATCGTGCAAGAAGTATTTTAGGGAAACTACAGGTAAAGTTACTTTTGGTTTAAAAAAGGGGAACTTGCTTAGTGTTTATTTGTACCATATGCTATTAGGCAATTCGATAAAGAAATGTGCTGAACAGACAGGTATCTGTCTCCAAACTTCATTTGACTGGCGGCATAAGATATTAAGTGCCTTTGAAGGGGCTGTTCCTGATGGTTTTGAAGGTATTGTAGAGAGTGATGATATTTTCTTTCTTGAATCTGGCAAAGGAAACAGGGAATTACCTAGA
>NZ_PGUB01000029.1:0-48200 GCF_002924285.1 Aquimarina sp. I32.4
GTCATAAGTAACTTTTAAACCAGCCTCTCCCTGATGGTCAAACTTCTTTCTCCAACTATAAAAAGTGCCAGTGCTAACTCCATACTTACGACAAGCTTCTACGATACCAATCTCTTCCGAAGTAGCTAGTATTTCTAACTTCTGGTCTAAAGTCCATTTCTTGTATTTCATATCTCAAATGTATTAGTTTGAAATTTAAAAGAACACTCCGAACTTATTGGGGGCTAAACTAAGGAGGAAGAACCTATAGGTCAAACATTTTAGAAGAGCCGTATGATGGGAGACTATCACGTACGGTTCTGGGAGAGGCTTGGGGTGAAATCCCCCTTGTCTACTCGATTATAAATCGTTAGCAAACATTCTTGAAAAAATTGAAATATATCAACTTTCTAATATTAATTATAACACTTAGTTGTTCGAACAATAAAACTAAATCGAATAACAAAAATATTCTTGAACAAAATATTGACACAATAAGCTATAATTATAGCGGATTTAATAATGGGCTTAAACTTGATTTATTAAGTAATGGTACTTTCATAAACGAAAAATATTTGTTTGGTTGTACTGGTGGTGGGGAAAGGAAAAAAGTATTTGGCACTTATAAATTAGATAGTATTAAACTAAAATTAATTCCCAAAAAAGTGGAATTTACGCAATATCCTATGGATATGGAGTCAAAACCAATTACTATTAAGGTTGCTTACGGAATTGACTCTCTTAATATTAAAACTGAATATCAAATCGTTACTTGGGAAAATAAAAAATATCTTTTATCTGATTTTTATGATTTAAGCTGGAGTATTGAAAAAGAAAATGATTATATAAGATTTGCAGATTATTTAAATTCTGGATTTGAACCTAAAACGAGTGGAATGTATTTAGTTAACAGAACTAAAGATTCTATTACCTCAGAATTTGACTTAAGTCAGATACCCAAAAAATGGCAAAAATACTTTCTAAAAGAGCCTATCTCAGCAAAAATAAAAAGTATAAAAAAAGTGATTGACAAAGAAGATAATGAAAATTTTTGGTGGCAAATAGAACTGAATAAAGGAGAAGACAATGGAATGAACAGTCGTCTAACGATGACAACAAAGGATGATATGTTTTTTATGGATATTGATTCGGTTCTAAAAAATAGTAGTTATGGCAGATATCATATGCCCGATTTTACACCTGACAAATATCCTATTGGAACTGAATTAAGAACTAAATGGAAATAAAACACGTTTGCTAACAATTTGTATATTGCATATGCCGCCTTCGGCAAGCAAACGCAACATACAATAGACGTTAACGGAGAAATAGCACTACAACCAGATAAACGTCTGGAAATTTTAAATAGAAATAGAACCATGCTTAATGAAAACTTGAAAGCAGTAAAAGAATGGTTGAATCAGTATGGAGATTTGTTTGAATATACCCCGCCACAAAGCGGAGGAATGCTG
The DNA here is from genome assembly GCF_002924285.1 of Aquimarina sp. I32.4. NCBI lineage: Bacteria > Pseudomonadati > Bacteroidota > Flavobacteriia > Flavobacteriales > Flavobacteriaceae > Aquimarina > Aquimarina sp. I32.4. The sequence goes on from NZ_PGUB01000029.1 coordinate 1,452, forward strand.
TTTATAAAATATAATTTAGAAATCAATTCTACAGAATTGGCAGAGTGGTTGCGTAAAGAAAAAAGTGTTTTTATTCTCGCTGGTGATTGTTATGGTATGGATCATCATTTTAGAATAGGTATTGGAGAACGCAAAGATTATATTTTGTCTGGATTAGAACGAATTAAACAAGCTTTAAAAGAACGTTTCGATATTTAATTTGGTTACTATTCCTGAATTGCTTTTTTTACACATTAGGTGGGATTTTAATACTCAGAAATTAAAGGTTTGTTTCAAACGAATACTTCATGAGTTTACTACGAAAGTAATTTATCAAAAAATCAATTCAGGAATGGTATCAGAAATTTTTAAGAATTATTGTCTTAAAAATATTTTGAGAGCATCACTTTTTTGCATTGCATAAGCAAGTGATTTGTTATAGAACGATTTCTCAGGTTTGTAATTTGTTAAGGATAGTACATTGGGTAATTCTATCCCCCATGATCCTGATTTTGTTGTCTCACCAGCGATAATCATTACCACATGCCCGTAAGTTTCTGAGGTATCAATGATTAATGATAAACCACCTCTTTCACTATGTTCTAAAGCTTGCTGTATGCTCTCTTGATTTATAGTGCCTAATTGTAGCCAATGTTTTGATCGTTCTGCAATTGGGCGAATACTATCATACACCACATATCCTAATTTGGAGTCATTAAATTCGGTAAGCTCATGCATTTTTGTAATCACTTTGGTAATACTGTTTCTACAATCATTACGTTCGGTAGCTGCTTTTTTACAAGTGATAAAATTTTGCACTTCCTGTTCAAAATCTACATCATTTGGAGATGATTCAGGGGTAGAGCGAGTTTCTGTTTGCCGTGCTTCTGTTGGATTGATATCGCGATCTGTAGTTGATTCTGTCTCGTCTTGAGTTTCGATATCTTTTTGTTTTTGATCCTCTTTACAAGCAAAGACAAAAGCGAACATAAGAAGTAGTACTATGTTTTTTTTCATGAGTGTTGTTTTTTAATTAATTGAATAGAGCTTGTGTATTGATTCTTATTTTTTATAGTGATAATGTCCAATAATCTTATGGTCAAACAAGCAATCAGCTATTACTTGACCACCACCAATGTTATGTACGATAAGATACCGTTGTTGATCTTCTGATTTTTTATTTACTACCAGGCCAATGTGTGTCATACCTCCTCCCAGATTCCAGCAAACGATATCTCCTGGCAGATATTCTTCTGGATCCATAGAGATTTTTTTGACTTTTCCGAATCGAGAAAAAAACTTCATTAGATTAGGCACTCTTCTATGGTCTATATTTTTATCTGTTCTTGATAGCCCCCAATTTTTTGGATATACTCTAAAATTAGCTCGCATGTCCTCATGCACTTCTTTTTGAAGATCAATATCTAGCGCTCTGTATGCTCTGATAATAACATCTGTGCAAACTCCTGTGCCTTCTGGCACATCACCGTTTGGGTATGCTATTGCATAATAAGTAGGGTCATAGGTTACTTGATCCTTGGTCAATTCTAATCCAGCATCTGATAATTTTGTATTGAAATCAGCTTGCCCAAATCCAAGTTGGATTGTACAGGTAAACAAAAAGAAAAGCATACTATAATTTCTAATTTTCATTTACTTACAGGTGTTTAAGTATACTTATTAATGTATCAAATTTTTTAAATGTTACTATACTATGATCAAATTACCGAATGTTTTTTACAAAATCACCAATACCTTTTGGTCCATTTTGCGTGAGGTGCTTGATAAAAGCAGAGCCAATGATAGCTCCTTTGGTATTTTTGGTTGCTTGCATAAAGGTGTCTTTATTACTAATACCAAAACCAACTACTTGAGGGTTTTTAAGTTGCAAAGCTTCAATACGTTCAAAGTATTGTTGCTGTGTGTCTCCAAATGTGTTTTTTGCACCTGTAGTGCTTGCAGAGCTTACCATATAGATAAAGCCGTTGGATACACTATCGATAAATCGAATTCGCTCATCAGAGGTTTGTGGTGTGATTAGAAAAACATTGATCAGCCCATATTTCTCAAAAATATCTTGATAGTGTTCATGATATTCTGCTACAGGTAAGTCAGGGATAATTAATCCATCAATACCTATTTCTTGACATTTAGCACAAAAGGCTTCAACCCCATATTGCATCATTGGGTTAAAGTACCCCATAATAATCAGCGGTATACTTACGGATTTACGAATATCTTTTAATTGTTCAAACAAAAGACTTGTTGTCATCCCACTTTTAAGAGCAATAGTGGAACTCTCTTGTATAGTTGGTCCGTCTGCCAAAGGATCACTAAAGGGTAACCCTATTTCGATCATATCTACACCGTGTTGCTCCAGATTCTGAATTATTTCTACAGTATCATGAAGGGAGGGATATCCCGCAGTAAAATATAAGGATAGTAATTTTTTGTCCTCTGCTAATTTTTGATTGATTCTGTTCATAAAAGTTGTGTGTGTTTTTTCTCTTGATTAAATAGAGTATATATTGTTGATTTATAATTTAAAATAGTCTATATATGTATCAAGGTCTTTGTCTCCTCGACCAGAGAGGCTAATTACAACAATATCATCTGGAGCGAATTTTTTATCATTAAAAATTGCCAATGCATGTGAGGATTCTATAGCAGGAATGATACCTTCTAGTTGTGATAGTTCTAATCCTGCTGCCATTGCATCTTCATCTGTAACCGAGTAGAATTCTCCTCTATTGGTTTTGTATAAATGTGCATGTAATGGCCCGACACCAGGATAATCTAATCCTGCCGAAATAGAATAAGGCTCGGTTATTTGCCCGTCTGTAGTTTGCATCAATAGTGTTTTGCAACCGTGTATGATTCCTTCTTTACCCAATTGAGAGGTTGCTGCGCTCTCACCACTATGCACACCTTTTCCTGCGGCTTCTACAGCTATAATACCTACTTTGGGTTCTTCTAAGAAATGATAGTAGGTTCCTGCAGCATTACTACCTCCGCCAATACATGCAACCACATAATCGGGGTTTTCTCTTCCTTCTTTTTCTTTAAGTTGCCATTTGATCTCTTCTGATATGATTGATTGAAAACGTGTTACCATATCAGGGTATGGATGTGGGCCTATAGCAGAACCTATAATATAGTGCGTATCAACGGGATTATTAATCCAATCACGTATGGCTTCATTTGTTGCGTCTTTTAGTGTTTTGCTTCCTGATTTGGCAGCTCTTACTTCTGCCCCCAGCATTTTCATTCGTGCTACATTGGGAGCTTGCCTCTTTATATCAATCTCACCCATATACACAATGCATTTGATCCCCATAAGAGCGCATACAGTTGCGGTAGCAACCCCATGTTGTCCTGCTCCCGTTTCTGCAATAATTCTGTTTTTGCCAAGTCGTTTGGCTACAAGAATTTGTCCAATGGTATTATTTACTTTATGAGCTCCCGTGTGATTAAGGTCCTCACGTTTTAAGTATACTTTTGTGTTGTATTTTTCAGAAAGACGTTTGGCATAATACAAAGGAGAGGGCCGACCTACATAATCTCGTAATAATTGGTCAAATTCTTCTTTGAATGATGGCTCATTCATTATATCGAGATATTTACTTCGTAATTCTTCTACATTTGGGTAGAGCATTTCTGGAATATAAGCTCCTCCAAAATCTCCGTAATATCCTTTTTCGTTGGCTTGATAATTCATGATTTATGTGTTTTTTGTCATCTGTTCTATAATGAAATCTATTTTATGGATTCCAGTCTTCACTGGAATGACTTCTTTTTATCTCTTTCTTTATTTAATAATGATTCATGTTTGCTGTGAGATAACACGTTTTTTAAATTTTTCTAAATCGTCTATGTTTTTTATGCCAGGGGCATTTTCAAATTTACTATTAACATCAATGGCATATAAATAGTTAGATTCTGGTCTACTCATAAAAGATGTAATGGCTTCTATTTGATCAAGGCCAATACCTCCACTCAAAATAAAGGGAGTGGTAGCGGGGTAACCTTCTAGGAGGCTCCAGTCAAAGGTGTATCCATTGCCTCCTTTTTCTTTTCCTTTGGTGTCAAAAAGAAAGTAATCTACCATGGCCTCATATGGGGTTAGGATGCTAAAATCAAAGCTATCTTTGATAGAGAATACTTTCCATATTTTGATTTGATCTTGTTGCTCTATATTAGATTTTGTATTGGATATAGATTGACAACGCGTTTTTAATTCTTGACAGTATACAGGAGATTCATTACCATGTAATTGAATGGCTTTAAAATCGTATTGCTTTACTTTTTCGATAACATAATCAATAGAGGCATTTACAAATACACCTACTTTTTTGATAGATGATGGTATTGTGGGAATATCACCTTCAAAGTTTCGAGGAGATTTAGGATAAAAAATGAATCCTAAATAATCAGGTTGTAATAGGGTTACCTCCTGAATATTCTCAGAGAATTTCATTCCACAAACCTTTATTTTTATGTTATTATTTTTCAATGTTAAAGATTTGATGGTTCTAATTTGATATTTGTATTATCAAAATTGATGTTATGGGCAAAATTATATACTTCGCTAAAACTGTCTAGCATGTTTGGCTCTTCTATATCAGCAAGTATTTTACGTATTAATTTGGATTCAAAATAATGCTTTTTTGATGTTGAGTATTTTACCAATTGACTACCAATTGTTTTATAGAATAGCTTTTCTATGGTAGTCTTGTTTTTTGGTTCTTCTGCAACTAGTTCAATTTCTACCCCGCATTTTTGCAAAATATTGGTGATAATATATTGGGTGGGCACATTTTGAGTTAATGTAATATTCAATTGTTCTTCTTTGATCCCTGCGGCACGTATGATTCCTTTTGCTACATAATCAACAGGAACGATATTAAGTCCTCCGTCTATATTTAATGCCATTCGTATTTTTCCTAGATCAGGATATAGCTTTTTCATTTTTTTGAAAAATTCTCCAATAGAATAAAATACAATATATCGACTGCTTACAAATTTTGGATAATCAATAAGTCTTCCTGATACTACACTAGGTCTGGCAATGGTACAACTGAAATCATTTTCTTTAGCGATTTGTAGTACTAGTTTTTCAACTTTCATTTTATAGGCTTCATAGAAGTTTCTAAAATCAAAGTCGGTTGCAGAGTGATAGTCATCGGTAATTTCACCTTCAATTTCTCCTCTGGAAAAAGCGGTGCTTACAAAAACGAGTTTTTTTGTGCGTGATTTGATTACCTCAAAAAATGCTTGCGTATTGATATAGTTTACATGCGCGATTTCATTTTTTGCTTTTTCTGTATTGCTTAGGTTTACAGAAGCGGCTAAATGATACACGGTTATGTTATTTCCTGCATCAGCAGGAAGTGTAAAGTTGTTAATCTCTCCTTCGATTACATGAATATACTTTTCTAAATATTCTTTGTAAAAAGGAGCTATTTTTTGCGGGATGAGTTGTTCTGTAAATACTTCATCCAGAAGGCGTTGTTTTGCTGATTTTGTTGGTTGTTTACGAATTAACACATAAATGGCTGCTTCTTCGTTTTTGGAATACAGATCAAATAATAATTCAAACAATACATGTGAACCTATATTTCCTGTTACTCCTGTTACTAATACTGTATTCATTTCAACTTTTTTATAAATTCTATAGCGCTAGTACCTGGATTTTCGGTTTTCATAAAGTTTTCCCCAATAAGAAAACCCTTGTATCCATACTGTTGCAGATCTTTTATGGCTTCTATACTACTGATGCCACTTTCTGAAACTTTTACAAAATCATCGGGTATTTGTGTACTTAACGTTTTACTGATATCGGTACTTACCTCAAAAGTTTTTAAGTTTCTATTATTTACTCCCAACATATCAAGAGAGGGCATTATTGATTTTTCTAGCTCTTCTTGATTATGTACTTCTAATAACACATCTAGTGATAAGCTTTTTGCAAATAGTGATAAGGATTTGATCTCATCACGAGATAAAACGGCTGCAATCAATAAAATGACATCTGCTCCATATGCTTTTGCTTCTAGTAATTGATATTCATCTATGATAAATTCTTTGCGCAAGATAGGTAATTGTACTGTTGCTCTGGCTAATAATACATCTTCTAGTGAGCCTCCAAAATATTTTCCGTCTGATAGTACAGACATTCCAGAGGCTCCTGCGGTTTGATATCCTTGTGCTACATCTTGTACACTTACTTTTTGATTAATCACAGCTTTAGATGGTGATCTGCGTTTATGTTCTGCTATAATACCTGTATCACTAGTACGTAATGCTTGTGCTAGTGAGTTTGTTTTGCGGTCAAATAATACTGAATTCTCGAATTGAGTAATAGGTAGTATACTTTTTTTTAGTGCAACTTCTTTGTGTTTGTCAGCAATTATTTTATCTAGAATATTCATTGTCGTTATATAATCGTTAGCGAGTAGCCTTTGTTTTTTGTTTTGCTAATTCTGTGATTTTCATCACAAAATCTGTCTTTCCTTTTTGAAAACTTCTTTTGTCTTTTGTAAATTTTGTAGCTAGTTCAATTTTTAAATTCTCATATTCTTTGGCAATGTCAGAATGTTGTCTTAGGTAATCTCTAAAATAAATTCTATCCCATAGTTCTGTATGACTCTTTGGAGTCATGTGAACAAAATATTTTTGTTGTTGTTTTCCTTTTCTATCAAACCCTTTTGCAAATATCATATAATTTGGGCCATATCCTGATTGTATACAATATTCATAATCCAGTGTTTGCATTGCTTGAATGATAGATGTATCAAAAAGTAATTGAGGCGGGATATCAATCAGCATATCTATACTACCTTTTGAAGCCAAACCAGAGATTGAGGTACTACCAATATGTTGAATATCTACTGCGGTAGCTTTTGATAATTTCTCCTCTATTAAATGTTTTTCTTTTTGAAAAACAGAGACCCATGTTTCTTGATAGGGGATCATCTCTATCGGAAATAGTTCTCTCCATTCTTCGATAGTTAATTCTTCTAGTTTTTTATTAATAACATTCATTTTATCGTTTCAAAATATATAGATTGCTACTCTTTTATTATTATTTCATTACTTTTAATTCTTTCTTCTGCTGGTCATTCATAAGCAATCTAATGGATTCAAAATAATCAGTTTCGAAGGTAATTGCTATGATGTCATCTGTTAAAAAGTCATATTCATATTTTTTTTTGATTTTTCCATTGGGGGTGATCAAGTCTATATTGAGTATATTTTCTTTTACGGTGTTTAATTTTCCGTAAAATAGCTCTGCATGATAATCCTGAAACTCGAATAAACCGTATTTTTCTTCACTCCATTTTAGAATATCTAGAATGTTTGCAAACCGAAATGTATCAGGAGGAGTTGATTCAATATTTTTGAGTTTTAATACACGTGCAATTTTATCTTGTTTTGTTTTTGATTTTCTCTTTTTTATGGCGCTCTTTTTATAGAGTTTGAATCCATCAATAACGTAATCTACAGGTATATGCTTTACCAAAATCCATTCTTCATTTTCATCAATTAGTAGCCCAGTTTCTTTGTCTTGCCAACCTGTTATTTTATATGTTTCGACTTTCATTTTTTGATAATTTGTGATCTATTAATTTTTACTGAGCTGTTGTACTTTTTGTAGGGCGATCAGTCCTTTTCCTGAGAGTAAAGATTCTTTTGCTTTGTCAAATCCTTCTTTTGGCTGTAGCCCTTCTACTGTGGCAATTGCCATTCCTGCATTGGCGCAAACTACATTGTTTTGAGCTTCGGTTCCTTTACCACTAAGTACATTCATAAAAATAGTGGCTGATTCTGCAATAGAATTACCGCCATGGATTTGTTCTTGTGTGAGTGTTGGTACTCCAAAATCCAATGGTGATAGCATGCCTTCTGTTGTATTAGAGATGGTTTTTGTATTTCCTGTCAATGAGATTTCATCATAGCCATCCAAAGCGTGTATAATTGTAAAGTTTTTATCGGTGTTTTGATATAGATATCCATACATTCTGGCTAATTCTAAATTAAAAACACCTACGATTTGATTTTTTGGAAAGGCAGGGTTTACCATTGGTCCGAGCATATTGAAAAAAGTTTTTACTCCTAATTCTCTACGAATAGGGGCTACGTTTTTCATAGCTGGGTGAAATAAAGGTGCGTGTAATACGCAGATTCCTGCTTCATCGATACTGCGTTTGAGAAAATCTTTATCATTACTGAATTTGATCCCCAAGTGTTCCATAACATTAGAGCTGCCACATGTAGATGAAACGCCATAATTACCGTGTTTGGTGACTTTGATTCCTGCTCCTGCAGAGACAAAAGAGGAGAGGGTTGAGATATTAAATGTATCTTTACCATCACCACCAGTACCACATAAATCAACTGGATTGTATTCGCTAAGATCGATTGCAATGCATAGCTCTAATAGGGCATTTCTAAATCCTTCTAATTCTTCTATGGTGATACTACGCATCATAAATACTGTGAGAAATGATGCTATTTGACTTTGATTGTATGCTCCTTTTGAGATGTTGACCAAAACCCTTTTGGCTTCTTCTTTTGAGATGGTCTCGTGATTGATTAATCGGTTGAGTAAGTTTTTCATCTGAATCGTGTTTGATATTATTTTCGTTTTTTCAGAAAATCTCTAGTTAGTTTTTTATCCAGTTTTCTAATATTTTTTTTCCATTAGGTGTCAATACTGATTCTGGATGAAACTGCACACCTCGTACATCTAATTCTTTGTGTCGTAATGACATAATTTGTCCATTTTGATCGTATGATGTGACCTGTAAGCAATCGGGTAGGTTTTTATCTGCTACTACCCAAGAGTGATATCTACCTACATCAAAGGTGGCATCTAGACCGTCAAAAAGGAGTTCATCTTTTACAGATAATGTTACGTGGGTAGCAACCCCGTGATAGACTTCATCAAGGTTGATGAGGTCGCCACCAAATACTTCTCCTATAGCTTGTTGACCAAGGCAAACACCAAAGATACTTTTGGTTGTGGCATAGGTTTTTATAATATCTTTTAATAGCCCAGCTTCGTCAGGGATTCCTGGACCAGGTGATAGTAGTATTTTTTGAAATGGCTCTATGTCTTCTAGCTGTAATTGGTCATTACGTTTTACAGTCACTTCGCATCCTAGATCCTCGAGATAATGAACGAGATTATACACGAATGAATCATAATTATCGATTACTAATATTTTGTTGCTCATTGTTTTTGTTCGTTTTCAAAGTTTTGTTGTCTTAGACTTTGCCTCTTTGTTATTTTGTGTTAAGGATAGGAGCTTGGCTACCATGTAGCGCGGATAGCCCGACCCGTAGGGGAACACCCTTATATTTCTTCAGCAAGTTTTAATGCTTTTGTCAATGCTCCTAGTTTATTGTATACTTCTTGTAATTCATTTTCTTCATTTGATTCATTGACCAATCCTGCTCCTGCCTGCCAGTGTAGTTCATGATTTTTGCTTAGAAATGTGCGAATCATAATGGCATGGTTGAAATTTCCTGAAAAATCCATAAATCCGATGGCGCCTCCATAAAAATCACGATTTATGTTTTCGTATTTTTCAATTAATTGCATTGCCATATGTTTGGGAGCTCCGCTTAAAGTACCAGCAGGAAATGTATCTCCTACAATTTGCATAGTAGAGGTATTTTTGTGCTTTTTACTCGTTACTTTACTTACTAGGTGGATTACATGAGAGTAAAACTGGACTTCTCTATAATTTTCTACCGTAACCTGATTTCCGTTTCGGCTAAGGTCGTTACGAGCAAGGTCTACCAGCATTACATGTTCTGCATTTTCTTTTTCGTCTACAGATAATTTTTTGGCAAGTTCAGCATCTTGCTCATCGTTTCCTGTGCGTTTAAATGTTCCTGCAATAGGGTGAATCTCTGCAATGTCATCTTTGACAACTAATTGTGCTTCTGGAGAGCTACCGAATATTTTGAAATCACCATAATCAAAATAAAAGAGGTAAGGAGAGGGGTTGACACTGCGTAGTGCGCGGTATACATTAAATTCGTCTCCTTTGAATTTTTGAGAGAATCGTTTAGATAGTACTAATTGAAACACATCGCCACGATGACAATGCTTTTTTGCTAATGTAACGTGCTCTTTATATTGTTCGTCATCTAGATTAGAGGTTGTGTCTCCTACTGTGGAGAAATTATAAGAGGCAAAATTTTTGATTTTGAGCAAGGATTCGATCTCATCAATATTACTTTCTGATTGATAGCAATGTGCAAAAATATAGGCTTCATTTGTAAAGTTGCTAATGGCAATAATGTTTTGATATACGGTGTACTGTATGTCTGGAATGTTTAATGATTCTTCTTTTTTGATTATAGAGATATCTTCAAAATAACGAACGGCATCATAGGAAATATACCCAAAAAGGCCATTGTTAATAAATTTGAAATCACTTTTTGAAGTTTCGAATTGATTACCGAACTGCTCGATAACTTCTGGGATATTGGTGTCTTTTGTGATAGGAGTTTCTGTGATGCTTTTATCAGGAAAGAATTGATAAATGGTTTCATTCTCTATTTTGATGTTGGCAATTGGGTTGCAACAGATATATGAAAAACTGTTTTCACTACCTCTATAATCATTGTTTTCTAATAATAAACTATTAGGAAAACGATCTCTTATTTTTAGATAAACGCTTACAGGAGTAAAAGTGTCTGCCAGAACTTGCTTGAAATGTGTGGTTAATTTATAACTCATTGTATGGTTCTAATAATTTTTTAATTAGTACTTCTTGTATAGAAAACAAAAAAAAGGCTTGTCGTGATTTGACAAGCCTTTGATATGTTTACTTAACATAATGACAGGGTCTATCTCACGACACTTTCGTTTCGAAAAGACCACCACCAATTGTTTGTTAAGATTGTTTTCATTTTTCTATTTATTGAGTCAAATATATAAATTAATTATAATTGGTACTAAAAAAAAATTACATTTTTAAGTTTACGGCTAATTCAAACTCATCATTAATTGTTTTGTCTCCTAGGTTATCAAAGAAACTTCCTGATCCATATTTGATATCGTAATCGGTTCTATCTACAGTAAGAGTTGTAGAGGCGGTGTTTCCTTTTACAGTAAGAATAAATTTGACAGGGTTTGTTTTTCCTTTGATAGTCAAATCTCCTAGGATACTGTATCCTTTTTCGCTTTTTTTAGCTTTTTTTATAACTAGTTTGGCTGTTTTGTGATTGGTAACTCCAAAAAAGTCATCAGAGTTTAGATGTCCTTCTAGGTCTTCTTTTCCTTTTCCTGCTTGCAGATCTGTAACAGCAAGTGAGGTCATATCTACTGTAAATTCACCTCCTGTTATTTTATCACCATCAAATACGATTGACCCTTCTGATAGATTTAATGTTCCTGTATGAGACCCTGTAACTTTTTTACCAGTCCATTGAATTGAACTTTCTGATGCTTTAATTTCTTTTTTTTGAGCAAAAGATGTGGTGGTTGCGATTACGGCAATTACTAGGACGAATAATTTAGATTTTGTTTTCATGATTTAAATAAGATTGCTTGTTAATTATTAATTTGTACTTCTTAGTTTGTTTAGTAAATTATTAAGGAGTATTAAATCCTCTTCAGAAAATTTTGAAGTAACTTGGTTTTCAAATTGCTCTATTTCAAGACTCACTTTGTCAAGAAATGACTTACCTTGTTTTGTAATTGTAATTTCAACCTTTCTACGATTAGATGGACATGTAACTCTTTGTACGTATCCTTTTTTGATAAGTTTATCTACCAACCGTGTCGTATTACTCATTTTGTTGACCATTCTTTCTTGTATTGTAGAAAGATTGGCAGGTTTCTCTTTCTGCCCGTTTAAAATTCTTAATACGTTAAATTGTTGTAATGATATGTCATATGGTTTTAGTACCATATTAATTTTATCCATTATCCAATTCTCGGTGTATAGTAAATTGATCACGACTTTTTTTGAAAGAGGAAGTGCTGTTTCTGTTTTTATAATTTTTTCTATTTTCACATTTGTATGTACAACGTTTGTATGTACAAATGTATATTGAATTTTGTTTTGAAAGCCCTAAAAGGTTATTAATTCTTTGTTAAAGTACGGTTTTGAAGTATTGTTTAATAGTATTATTGTGTTTTAGAACGTATTACCATTTGGGTATGTTTAAACGTAATTTTTAGATAATTTTTAGTTAAAACATAGAAATCTTGTTAATTTTCTTTTGCATGGCTCATGGTTTTGATAAATTAGTAAGATGTTGAGATTTTTTATATATATAACGCCCCTATTATTCTTTGTAAATTGTAAGGGAGAACAAACCGTTGCGCTAGATGCAACTGATGTGTTTGAGAGTAAAGGTGTAGAGATACCTGTATATGATTTTGAGAGTTTTAAACCTTTATTGACTATTAATGACGGAAAAACAAGGATCATTAACTTTTGGGCGACATGGTGTAAACCTTGCATTGTAGAGTTACCTTATTTTGAATTGATAAATAGTAGGTATCCTGATGATAAAGTAGAGGTGATCTTGGTGAGTTTGGATTTACCTAGTCAGGTAGAGTCTAGATTAATTCCGTTTGTTAAAAAACAAAAAATTAAAAGTAAAATTATTTTACTTGATGATCCAGATGCAAATAACTGGATTCCAAAAGTGAATAGTAATTGGTCGGGTTCTATTCCTGCAACGATTATTTATAAAAATGGAACTATTAATTTTTATGAAAGATCTTTTACTTATAATGAGCTGGAAAAAGAGTTGAAGAAAGTATTATAATCTAGTGTAATAAAAATAAAACTAATGAAAACTTTAAAAATTCTGGTTGGAGTAGCTTTTGTAATAGCAGTGAGTGCTTTTGCAATAGATAAAGTTTCTAATAGTAAAACTGATAAAGGGTATACTATAGGAGATATTGCTAGAGATTTTAAATTAAAAAATGTTGATGAATCGATGATTTCATTGGTAGATTATAAAGATGCCAAAGGATTTATTGTTGTTTTTACATGTAATCATTGCCCATATTCTGTTGCTTATGAAGATAGAATCATTGCATTGGATGCAATGTTTAAGCAAAAGGGGTACCCTGTTATCGCAATAAATCCCAATAACTCAAAAGCGTATCCAGAAGATAGTTTTGATAATATGAAGATAAGAGCCAAAGAGAAAGGTTTTTCTTTTCCATATTTATTAGATGATGGCCAAAAAATATACCCACAGTACGGAGCCAAAAAAACACCACATGTATATGTGCTAGAAAAGACAGGAGCAGGTAATCTTGTTCGCTATATTGGTGCTATCGATAATAATTACAAAGATGCATCTAAGGCAGATCTGAAATATGTAGAAGATGCTGTAAATGCTTTGTTAAAAGGTGAGAAAGTTCCTGTAGAAATTACAAAAGCAATAGGTTGTAGTATCAAAGCATAATATAAAACTATTATTATATTCTTATTTTTGATGCATTGAAGGTGTCGTTTTAATAAGTACTTTTTATATTTGTATAGTATAAAATATAAACTTTAGTACAATTTATTATAATGGCAGAAGATATCACACAAGAAGAATGGCAAGAGCAAATTGCTAATGACAACAATGCAGTAATTCTGGATGTAAGAACAGAAGAAGAGGTAGAAGATGGTTTTATCCCTAATATGCTTAATTTAGATATTCGTCAAGGACAGGATTTTCTTGATGAATTAGAGAAACTGGATAAATCAAAAAAATATTATGTGTATTGCCGCTCAGGGGCTAGAAGTGCTCAGGCATGTACATTAATGAATCAGATGGGATTCAAAACCGCATATAACCTGATAGGAGGTTTTATGAATTGGGATGGAGAAACCGCAGAATAAATAATTGTAATGAAAATTAAATCTTTTTTTATAGTTGCTTTTCTTTCATTAGTTTTTTTTAATTGTAAAAAAGAAGAAGAGGCTCCTACAGTAGAATTAATTACTGTAGAAGAAATGGATTCTCTGTTAGAAATGAGAAAGGTACGACTTATTGACGTGCGAACTCCAGGAGAGTACTCAGAAGGGTATATAGAAGGAGCAGAGAATATTGATTTTAATGCTGATAACTTTGAAGAACTTATTGGTAAGGTTGATAAGACCAAACCTGTTATTATTTATTGCCGTAGTGGTGGGAGAAGCAAAAAATGTTCTGAGTATATGAAGAAAGCTGGTTTTGTGAAAATATATGATCTTGATGGTGGACTCACAGAATGGAAATCAAAACAAAAAAAGATTATTAAATAGATTTTCAACCACTAGATTCTATTCATAAAAAAGCAGAATTCTTACCATAAGAATTCTGCTTTTTTATGTTTTATAATAGACTCTATTTTTATAACAAAGTTAAAACGGTAAGCCTTTATAGAAAGTATCATTTACCAATCTTGCGCTTCCTAGAAGTATTGCTTTTTCTTGTAGTTCGCTTTTATGTATTTTAATAAAACACTTTTGTTCATTTAATCTTTTTTCTAGAGTAGCTGCAAAGAAGGGCCATGCTTTTGCAATACTACCTCCTATAACTATGGCCTCCGCATCATACGATTTTAACCAAGGACTTAAAAATTCTGCTAAGTTTTCTGAGAATTCATCAAAAACCTGCTGTACAGCAACATCGTTTTGTAAAGAAGCTTCTGTAAGTTCTTTTACATTATTGATCGTCGTATTTGTGATTTCTTTATATCGTTTTGTAAACCAGCGTGTAGAAAAATAATCATCTGCGATCCCATCTTTATAGGGTATGTGATATAATTCTCCATCTTTTGGGATTCCGTCTCCTGAAAGAATAGGAAGTCCATGAAAAAGGAAAGATGCTCCAAAACCTGCTCCTAATGTGATGCCAAGACCTCTACGAATAGATTTTAGTTTTCCTCGCCATACCTCACCAATACCAAAACAAGCAGCATCATTATAAAAGCGCATAGGGATATCGTCTGATAACTGTAATTTCTTTTTTAATAATTCTTTGATATTTAAGCAAAAAAGAGCATCATACTTCTGTTGCATTTTGAAAGCAAAAATTCCATTATGATAATCAAAAGGTCCAGGGATTGCTATACCAATCCCTTCCATAGAGGTTTCTAAAGTGTCAATTACTTTTTGTAATGCAAATATCCATCGTTCTAATATATCATCTGCACTTGCTTTATTATCTACAGTTATAGAAACTAAATTAGTTTCTGATAGTTTATTTGTTTTGGGATCTATCCCAGCAACGGTTATATAGTTCCCCCCAATATCTACTCCTAATATCATTTTTTTGTATACAATCTGTTTAGTACAATGTGCTAAAAAAAGCTTTTGCTTACCATCAAAATTACAATTTATAATAGTTTTCTGTCTGATAATTATTAATTATTCTTACTGTTATAGAAGAATTACGACCTTT
This sequence comes from Aquimarina sp. I32.4, assembly GCF_002924285.1. Taxonomy (NCBI): domain Bacteria; kingdom Pseudomonadati; phylum Bacteroidota; class Flavobacteriia; order Flavobacteriales; family Flavobacteriaceae; genus Aquimarina; species Aquimarina sp. I32.4. Next base: position 16,854 of record NZ_PGUB01000029.1, read on the forward strand.
ACTTTTGCTGATACTTCAAAAATGATCATTTCTTCTAGAATTACGATTTAAAAAACATACAGTTGTAAGAGAAAAAATAGGCTATCAATCCTTTGAATATCGTCTCATTAATAGAGAACCCCTAAGACTAACCTTGATGGTTTTATTGGTTTTATATATTATTTAAAAATAAAAATAGATGTTCTGAATGCTATTATTTGATCTTTTTAAGGGTATTACTCATTTCAAATACAAGTTCTCCTCCGTCACTAATATCATGATGAGATAGTGTTATGCCTTCTATGATTTTACCATTTATAGATACTTGATGCACATAGATATTATCCTTGCTTTGGTTTTTAGCACTGATAGTCAATGTTTTTCCGTTTTCTAGATGTATGATTGCTTCTTTTACCAAAGGACTACCTAATGCATAATCAGAAGAACCAGGGGTAACAGGATAGAATCCTAAGCTACTGAATATGTACCAAGCACTCATTTGTCCAGCATCATCATTACCACATAGCCCATCTACTGTAGGACCATACATAGTGTTCATAATCATACGAACCCGTTCTTGAGTTTTATGAGGATGCCCAGTCCAATTATACAAGTAGGGGATATGATGTCCTGGTTCATTACCGTGGACATAGTTTCCTATAATACCATCTCTGGTTATGTCTTCATGTTTTTCTATAAATTTATCATCTAGTTTCATGGTAAACAAAGAATCCAGATGTTGACTAAAACGCTCGTTACCGCCCATCATTTTTATCATTTTATCTAATTGATGAGGAACATACAATCCATAGTTCCATGCATTGCCTTCAATAAAACCTTGACCATGTGTGTCTAATGGATCAAACTTTTTTCTGAATGTACCATCAGATAGTTTGGGACGCATATATCCTATTTTGGCGTCATATACATTGTTGTAATGCTCTGATCTATTGAGGAAGTTATCCATAGTTTTTTTATCGTCTGTACTTTTTGCAATTTGGGCAATACACCAATCATTGTAAGCTAGTTCTAATGTTTTAGAAACCGAAGAGTGGCTTTTATCATCAGGTACATATTGATATTTGATATAATCTCCAAGGCCATCGAAATAAGGGACATTGGCGGTACTTACAGATGCTTTTAATGCTTGTTTTTTATCAAAGTCACCAACATTTTTGGCTATTGCATCGGCAATTACAGAGGTTGCATGATATCCTATCATACACCAGTTTTCATTGGCATAATGACTCCAGATAGGTAACATTTTATGTACGCTCTGTTCTTGATGAGCCAGCATTGATTTTATCATATCATTATTACGTGCTGGTTGAGTGATGTTGAATAAAGGGTGTAATGCTCTATAAGTATCCCAAAGAGAAAATACAGAATAATTGGTAAAACCTTCTGAAGTATGAATGTTTTGATCCAACCCAAGGTACTTCCCGTCCACATCTTCGTATACGATAGGACTGAGCATAGTGTGATATAAAGCAGTGTAAAAAGTGGTTTTGTCTTTTTTGTCAATTGTTTTTACTTCTATTTTTGACAATTCATCATTCCATTTTTTTTGTGTTTGTTGCTTAGTATTTTCAAAATCCCATTCTGGGAGTTCGGTTTGTAGGTTGTTTAATGCCCCAGCAGTACTTACTGATGATAATGCAAATTTGATATTAATTTTTTCATTGGTTTTTGTGTCAAAATTAAAATATGCACGAATATTTTTTCCTGCCATTTCTGGGAAATTGTGTTGCTGATCAAAACGGCGATAGAAACCATCGTATTTAACAGCATCATATTTTTTATGGCCATAACTGGTAAAAGGTTTGGAAAATTGCATTGCAAAAAACACCTTTTTTGTTCTTGCCCAACCTGTAGTTTGCCTATATCCCGTTATTAAAGAATCATTTTCTACTCGTATAAATGTCCATACGTTTTTATCATCATGATGATATACATTATACACCAAATCCAAAAGGATATGTGCATCTTTTGTTTCTGGAAAAGTGTATTGATGGAATCCTACTCGTTCTGTGGCTGTAACTTCTGCGGTAATGTTATAGTCAGATAATTTTACTTTGTAATAACCAGGTGATGCAGACTCTTCATCATGTGAGAAAGTAGAATAAAACCCTTTTGATCCGTCTTTGGTTTTTATAGGGTCAAGGATGAGGTCGCCTGTGGTTGGCATTATCAAAAAATCTCCTAAATCTGAGTGCCCTGTACCACTTAAGTTTGTGTGGGAGAAGCCTATTATGGTAGTATCCCTGTATTGATAACCTGCACAGTATTCGTATGTTTCTTTGTTGTATTTACCGTCTTTGTGAAACATTTTTTCAAAGTTGGTTTGTGGGCTTACTTGTACCATGCCAAAAGGTGCGGTTGCTCCTGGATAGGTGTGTCCCATTTTGCTAGTACCAATAAATGGGTTTACATATTGAGTAAAATCTGCTTTTGCTATCTCTTTATTGGGTGTGGATTGAGTAACAGGTGTTTTGGTTGTTTCTTTACAGGATGATAAACAAAGTATTCCTGCGATTAGAATTGAAAGATATTTCATTGGTAATGATTTTGTTTGTCTTTTATTGAGTCAATGAATTGTTGTTAATTTCTAAGGCTTTCTTTTTTGTTTTTATGACACCATAAAAAACGATGTATAGATAACATACTATCAAAAGTATCAATGCTATTTTAAAACCTATATGATCAGAGAGTAATCCAAATACTGGTGGAATTATCGCTCCTCCTACTATCATGGTGCACAATACGCCAGATGCCTGTGGTTTTAAGTCATCTAATCCTTCTAGGGATAATGAGAATATTGTAGGGAACATTATTGAATTGAATAAGCCTACGAGTAGAATACTCCACATAGAAACAAAACCAGAAGTTATGATAGATACCATAATGAATAATATGGCTCCTATGGCAAAAAAGCTAAGTACTTTTGAAGCTTTTATGATTTTGGTAAGGTGTGCTCCTACAAATCGCCCGATCATCGCGCCACTCCAATAAAAAGTAACAAAAGCACCAACTACAGCCTTATTGTCTAAGGTTTCGCTATCTGATCCTAAAATACTCTCTGAGATGTTTTTCATTATTGCGTTTTCCTTAATTAATGTAGCTAGATTCATATCAAGAAAATAATTAATTAGATAGCTTCCAATTGCTACTTCTGCTCCTACATATACAAAGATTCCTATAGCACCTAGTAGTAAGGATTTACTTTGTATTACTTTTATATATCCTCCTTTTGGACTGCTTTTGATTAATTTAGGAAGTTTTATAAATATAAAAATAAAAGCGAGTATCACTACAAATACAGCAATGCCTATAAAAGGTGATTGTACTGCGGCTGCTTCAGAAATATAATATTGTTCTTTGTCTATAGCATTGAGAGCAGAGATTTCTTGTGTGCTTTTTACCTTATCACTTAAGATGAACATAGCTCCAATTGCGGGAGCAATAGTTGTTCCCAAAGAGTTAAAGGCTTGCGATAGGTTGAGCCTGCTAGAGGCACTTTCCTCTGGGCCTAAGACAGCTACATAAGGGTTTGCGGCAACTTGTAGAATGGTAATCCCACTTGCTACAACAAAATAGGCTAGCATAAAAATACTAAATTCACGATAGGATGCTGCTGGATAAAATAATAGGCATCCTGTAGCAAGAGTTAGTAGTCCTAATATGATTCCTTTTTTGTATCCTATTTTTGATAAAATAAACCCAGAAGGGATCGATAATAAAAAATAGGCTCCAAAAAAGGCAAATTGAACTAATCCAGCCTGAAAATAGTTTAGTGTAAAAACTTCTCTTAGTCTAGGGATTAATGAGTCAACAAGTACTGTGATAAAACCCCATAAAAAGAATAGTGAGGTCAGGAATATAAAAGCACTCTTATATGTTTTACTGTTTTTCAAAATCGTAGTTTTAGATTAAAGATAGATATTTCATTTAGTTAGGTATTTCTGTTTTTTTTGATTGAAAATGGAGTTTTTTGTAGAATATTTCATCTACCAATCGGGCACTCCCTAATAATATAGCTTTTTCTCTCAAATCACTTTGATATATTTTGGTAAAGCATCCTTGATTTTCTAGTTCTTTTTGTAAGTCTTCTGCAAAAAAATCCCATGCTTTTGCAATGTTTCCACCAATTACAATTGCATCTGTATCATATCCCTTTAGCCATGGAGATAAGAAGGTTGCTAGATTTAGAGAGAACTTTTTAAATATTTCATTTACTATAATTTTTGATGCTGTCACATGAATTAAATCTTTTACTCCGTTTATAGAAACTCCTGTTTTTTCATAATATTTTTTTATAAACCAACGAGTAGAGAAATATTCATCTGCGATTCCTTCTTTGAAGACTATATTGTATAATTCTCCGTTTTCGGGAACGCCTTTTCCTGTAAGTATTGGTAATCCATTTGATAGAAAAGTAGCTCCAAAACCTGTGCCTAGGGTTATACCTATTGTTTTTTCTATTGATTTTAGTTTTCCTTTCCAGAATTCACCAATACCAAAACAGGCAGCATCGTTATAAAAACGTACTGGTATTGATTTTGATAATGCCAATCGTTTGGTGATAATCTCTTTTATGTTTAACCCATATAGAGCGGTATATTTATGTTCCATTTTATAAGCAAAAATTCCTTGTTGATAATCAAATGGACCAGGCATTGCGATACAAATTCCTTCTAGAGACTCTTTGTCAATAGGATCCATACTTTTTTGCAAGACATGGATCCATTGATCAATAATTTTACTGGCTTGAGCAGTACTGTTTATACTGCTAGAAATTATGTTTGAGTCGGGTATATTATGACTTTGTGAATCAATACGTGCAACCGTAATATGACTACCTCCTATATCTACTCCTAATATCATTTTTTATAGTACAATTAGTTGTTTGTTTTTTGTTTTATTTGAGTTTTTTAATACGAGTGATTAGGATGTTATTTATGTGATTTTTATTGTTTTTATGATTTTTTTCATAGCGTTTTTGGGTGTTTTTTTAGAGTAAATAGAATTCTGGTTATTATTAGTTTTGAATATAGCATATTCTATAATTGGTTATTTTTTTTAGAGTTAGAAATATGAAAAAGGCTAGAAGGGTCTATTTCCTTTTTCTCAAAATCGGGACCACTCCATAATACTTTCAAACCGATATTGTCAGAACATTGAAAGTACTTGACAGTAAATTTATGTAATCCAGTGGATAGAATGATATTATTTTTTTGAGTAAAACTAAAAGATTTTCTGCCGTCACTTTCAAATAATTCTTTATCATCAATTAGTAATTGAGCACCATCGTTGGCGGCTATTTCAAAGTTATATATTCCATCTTTTGGAATATTGATAAAACCATCAAACTCAAATCCGATCCACTCATTTCTCAATCTAGGCTTTATATTAATGGTACTGACTTTACCTTTTTTTATTGGTTTTTCTGCTGAGAAGTCATAAACAGATCTAAAAATACCTTCGTAGTATTTGTATGATAAGCCATTTTTTAAATTGTTTTTAAGTTTTTGACGATCTATACTTTGTAGTTTTTCTAAAAAAATAGAAGGGGTGTAGCTTGAGATTAATCCATTTTTATAGGATTTCATTTTCAGAGTAGTAGATGATTTGATTTCAAAAGGAACTATGTATTTGGGACTCTTTTTTGTAGGTTCGCTTCCATCAATAGTATAGTATATTTCTGCATCTTTGGTATCACAACCTAAGGTAATTGTTTTAGAGTCTAGAAATGATGTGTAATCAGATGTAAGATACGGAATACTAACTGTTTTTTGGGTGTCAGACATAGGACGATTTGTTGAATCGACTCCCCATTTTTTATTTGGAGTATTTGTCATTTCGAATACCAATTCACCACCTTTTAAAATATCCTCATGTCTGAGGTATGTGTTCGGATATTCTTGTCCGTTCAGTTTTAAGGATGAAAAGTAAATATTTTCTTTATTTGCATTATTAGCTTTTATAGTAAAAGTTTTACCATTGTCAAGGTTGATAGTAGCTTTTTCAAAAGTTGGGCTTCCTATTACATATTCAGGAGCTCCTGGGGTAACAGAGTAAAAACCTAAACTACTTAATACATACCAAGCAGACATTTGTCCACAATCATCATTACCACATAATCCATCAGGTTCAGAAGTATACATCTCATCGAGTATTTTGTGAATGGTTTTTTGTGATTTCCAAGGGGTTCCTGCATAATTATATAAATAAGCAAGATGATGGCTAGGCTCGTTACCGTGCGAGTATTGACCTAGTAAGCCTGAAACATCAGAATCATCGCTTATTTCTTCATCAAAATTTTTAGAGAAAAGAGTGTCTAGCCATTGGTTGAAGTTATCATCTCCGCCTACGAGTTCTATGATACTAGCAATGTCATGAGGTACAAATAGGCTGTATTGATAGGAGTTTCCTTCTGTAAAGTTAAAGTTATATGTTTTTTCTACAGAGGTAGGGTTGAAATCTTCATACCATGTACGATTGGAATATCTGGGGCGCATAAAACCAGTTTGTTGGTCGTATAGGTTTACAAAAAAACGTGCTCTACGGGAGTACTCATTATAGATATCAGTTTTGTTTAGTGCTTTGGCCATTTGTGCAATACACCAGTCATCATAGGCATATTCTAATGTCTTGGATACAGATTGACTATTTTTGTTTGAGGGGACATACCCTAGTTCTGTATAATAATTGATTCCTCGCTTTTTTACATTTGCGCTTTCTATCATAGCTTGTAGTGTTTTTTCTACATCTATATTTGTAATTCCTTTTAGGTAGGCATCGGTTATTACAGAAACACCATGATACCCTATCATACATCGAGTATCGTTTGCAGCAAGCTCCCACATGGGGATTTCACCAAATTGTTCATGTTTTTTCTGTAATGTGACTACAATATCTCTGGTTACATCTGGTTCTATAATGGTGAGTAAAGGATGTAGTCCTCTAAAAGTATCCCAAAGAGAAAAGACTGTGTAGTTGTTAAACCCCTCTGCTTTATGAATTTTGTCATCCATACCTCGATATTGACCATCTACATCATTATATAGATTAGGAGTAAGTAAACTATGGTATAGAGCAGTATAAAAGATTTCTTTTTTATCTTCATTGGGGTCATCTATCTCTATTTTACTTAGTGAAGTATTCCAAGTTTTTTTTGCTTCATTTTTGACTTTGTCAAAATCCCAATGTGTAAGCTCTTTCTCTAGATTTTGTTGTGCTCCTTTTATACTCACTGCAGATAGTGCTACTTTTACGAGTAGTTGATCTTCTGAACTGTCAAAATTGAGAGCAGCTATTATTTTTTTGCTAATAAAATCTGAACCAGTAGTTGCTATTTTGTCTCCGTTTAAGATTTCATAGGATCGTATTGGTTTAGAAAATTTTGCAGCAAAATACTGGCGTTGGTTTCCCGTCCATGCTTTTGACCTTCTGTATCCCGCAATCTCTGTATCACTAATGATTTTTAATGATGATTCTATGACAGGATCACGATGTTCTAGGTCTATAATAATATTTGTTTTTTGTGCTTTAGGATATGTATATCTATGTACTCCAATTCGTTTTGTAGTTGTTAGTTCTGCTTTTATATTATAATCGGAAAGAAGTACAGAGTAATAGCCAGGTGTTGCGAATTCTTGTTCATGATGATACCTTGATCGGTATCCTGAATCTGGGTTTTCGGCAGATCCAGATTGATGCTGTATGTCACCAGTTGTGGGTATGAATAGGATGTCTCCCAGATCAGGAACTCCAGTTCCTGAAAGGTGAGTATGTGTAAATCCTATAATCGATGTATCTGTATAATCATATCCAGCACAAGCGGGCCAACTTGTATGATCATTCCTTGTATCGGGGCTTAATTGTACCATTCCAAAGGGTAATGTAGGACCAGGAAATGTATGTCCTGGTGACTTTGTGCCGATAAAAACATCCACATAATCTGTAGGCTCTTTTATTTCCTCGTGAGAACATTGTATTCCTATGATTCCTATACTAAATAGTAGGAATACTTTTTTTATGGTAAGACAATTCATGATCTTTTTATTTTGAGATTGAATAGTGTTTTTTGTAAGAAATGGATTGATGATTTCATATGAAAATAGCTTAGACTATAGAGCTTGTGTTTACACTATTTTATAGTATTAGTTTTAAAACTCACAACAGGTGTTTTATAATAATTTAATACGAAAGACAGAATCTGAAAAACCGATTCTGTCTTCGTAACTAAAAACAAAAAATAATAACTAATTCAATAAGTCAAATAACAAGTTATTAGTTGATTAATATCCTGAGTTTTGTTTTAAAGCACCTTCTGATGAGTTAATAGCATCTAGTGGAATAGGGTAATACTCATTTTTTTGAGAGGTAAAATTAGCTCCATTAAGGTACACTCGTTTTGATGATTCTTCATTGATATATTTATTTAATACTTGTGGAGCGATCCCCCAGCGCACGAGGTCAAAAAATCGATGTCCCTCTGATGCTAATTCTAATCGTCGCTCAAAGCGTACTGCTTTGATAGCGTATTCTTTATCTGGAAATGTGGTGTACTCACTAATTACATAGTTTGCTGCAGGAGTCCCATCTGAGTTTTTGACAAAACCATTAGGGTTTGCCGCTCTTGCTCTTATTCTGTTTACTAGATTCATAGCATCAGTTAATTGTCCATCGTCTGCATAAATTTCTGCTCTCCATAACAATACATCAGAATATCGTATAAGAGGGGTGTTTATCGCGTTGTATTGAGGGAATCCCGTGGCAGAAATAGAACCTTCTTGTGATTTTAGTACTTCATGCTTTTTACCAACATATGGGCCTCCATTTGATTGATCTCTGATCCATCTTGATCCAGGCATAGGTCCCCATTCTAGATATTCGATTCCTCTTCTACCAACAGTCCAATCTAATCTTGGGTCAAGATTTCCTATGTAAGGAGTAAAAGGAATATCTGATGTGATTCCTTGATCACTGGTAACATCAATGTCATTAAAAGTATCTAAAAGAGGTAGTCCGTCTGCTCCAGTTTTGAATGCATTTACTAGATTTTGACTTGGTTGAAAAAAACCACAGCATCCTCCTCCAGGAGCATCAGAGGCATATGGGTGATTAAGTCTATTACCTCTGTTACCGTTTATAAAACCATCACCTCCATCATTTACAGAGTTTTGAACAGCAAATACAGATTCTGAATTATTGTTTTTATCTCCATTAAAGTTATCATGATAGATAGATACCAACTGAAAAGGACCTTCATTTATAATATTATCTAGAATTGGTCGTGCACTTTGGTAATCATTTTGAAACATATGTGCTTTTGCAAGATATGCTTTTGCTACCCATGAGGTTGCCCTGCCTGGGTCTTCTTGGTTTTCAGGAAGGTTTTCTGAGGCATATATCAGATCTTCTTCTATTGAGGGCCAGATATCAGTGTCATTTGGTGGAGTAGCAATCAAGCCTTCTTTCATAAAAGGAATGTTATTCCATATTTTTTTTGCATCCATATGGTAATGTGCTCTTAGAAATCGTGCTTCTGCACCCAAGATAACAAGGTCTTCTTTTGAGGTACCTTCTTCTATTGCTTTATCGATTGATACTAATGTTTGATTTGTTCTGGAAATACCTTCATACAAAGATTCCCATTTTCTGGATAAATATATATTGGTGGTTCCCGAAGAAAAACGCTCTACATCATTTAATTGTGGTTGGTCATCTATAGAAGATCCTTTATGAAAATCATCGGAAGCTACGTCTCCTAAAGCCCAATTAGAAGCTGGTGCCCAGAAATACCCAGGATTTCCATCTAAAATAGCATAGGCACTGATTAGTTGTTGGTCTACCCATTTTTTGTCAAATTCTATTACACTTTCTACAAGAGCTCCTTGTGGATTAATGTCTAACTCTTTTTCGCAAGAAATCAGAGCTAGTGTTGTGAGTATAAATAAGATTACTTTTTTCATCTGTTTGTTTTTTAATTTTTTTGCTGTTTCTAATGAGTGATGTTTTCTCATTTTTCAGATCATTTTGTGTTACAGAGTGAGATTGACTCCCATTATAAAGGTTCTTGCTACAGGATAAGCTCCTCTATCAATACCTATATCTAGATTCACAGAGTCGCCACCACCATATTGTTGTAAATTGATTTCTGGGTCTAATCCAGAATATTTTGTCCAGGTGTATAAATTTTTTGCCTGAATAAAGAATCTGAGCTTTGTGATATTTAGTTTTGATAGTACTGATTCTGGGAGGTTGTATCCAAGTTGAATATTCTTTAATCGTAGGTATGACCCATCTTCTATATAATAACTACTAGCACTAGAATAATGTTCTGCTGGGTTGTTAGAAAGTTGAGGTAATTTACCTCCAGTATTAGTTGGGCTCCATGAATTTAAGTAGTCTCTGCTTTTTCCTCCAGGAAAACTATTGAAGTCTGTAAAAAACTTGGTGAAATTATAGATATCATTTCCTTGACTTCCTTGAAAGAATACGGTGAAATCAAAATTTTTGTACTCTAATCCCATATTTGCACTATAGGTAAAATCGGGATGTGGACTTCCTATAAAATCTCTGTCATCATCATTGATCACCCCATCATTATTGATATCTCTGTATTTAAATGTTCCTATATCTTTTCCTAAGTAATCTCCTGTTGCATTGCGTTCTGCTTCATTTTGGATAATACCATCGATAATAAATCCGTGAAAAGAAGCAATAGGTTGACCAGCTTGTGTTCTTGATGGTCTGGTTTCTCTAGCTAAATTTCCTGTTAAAAAATGATCAGGATTGTCAGATAGTTCTTTTACCGTGTTTTTGTATGATGATACGTTGACAGTGGCATAATATTTTAAGTTATCATTGATTTGATCTTGATAGCCTAATGAAAAATCAAACCCTTTGTTTTCTACAGATCCAGCGTTGATATATTTTGCTTGGGCATTACCTATGAGTGTTATATCTGCTTGATCCTGAATCAATAAATTTTCTGTTAATGAGTTGTAGTATTCAAAGCCTAATGTGAGTTTATTGTTGAATAAAGCTGCATCAATTCCAATGTTTTTTGTTGTAGTGGTTTCCCATTCTAGATCTGGATTACCTATTATATACAAGCTATAACCCGAAGATATGACGGAATTACTTCCTCTTAAGTCATAATTTCTATCATCGTCATTAATGTATTGACTGAATATTCTACCTTGTGGGATGCTTTCGTTTCCTAACTCTCCGTATCCTGCTTTTATTTTTAGATCACTGATAAAAGAAATATTTTTCATAAAACCTTCATTAGATACTCTCCATGCTGCGCTATATGAAGGAAAGTAATCAGATCTATTATTACGTGCAAATTTTGAAGTAGCATCCCTTCGTAATGAGAATGAAAGGAGGTATTTATCATTGTAACTATAATCTAACTTACCAAAACTAGAGAAGTATGCACTTTTTCCTCCGTAACCTCTATTATCTCTTGTTTGTTCTCCTCTGTCAATATATCTGTAATCAAGATTGTCTATAAGAAAGCTTGTTCTTGAAGCTCTTAGGAATTTATTTTGTGTGCTTCTGTTCCTAATACAGCATCAAATGAGTGGTTGCCTATGTTCTTTGAATAGCTTAAAGTATTATACCATGTAGATGAGATCGTATAAAAATTATCTTCTCTTAATCGATTAACGGTATTTGGCTCTGCAACTTCAGGGTTGAGAAAGGTAAAAAATGAACTATTGGTATTGTCATAATCAACTCCCATATTAGTTTTGAAAGTAAAATCTTTTAAGAAATCCAATTCGGCATACACATTACCTATTGTACGATATCTTCTAGTTAGATTATTTCTATTTCTTGTAGCACTGGCTACAGGGTTAATCCCGTTTCCTAATCCTGGGCTTTGTGGTCCTGCATAGTTGCCAGCTATATCATATACTGGGATAATTGGCTGTGCTCTGTATAAGAATGATATGTCTCCTGCTGTAGATTGATTTCCTGCAGAGCCTACTTTGTCTGAATATGATAAGTTAAATGATTCCCCAATTCTAAAAGTATTGGTAACTTTGAATTCTGAGTTTGCTCGTAAAGTATATCGATTGTAAGACGTATGTAATGCAACCCCTTCTTGTTTTAATGCTCCCATTCCTACATGGAATTTCGCATTTTCTGAACCTCCAGATACTCCTAGATTATAATTTTGCACAAAAGCATCATTAAAATATTCATCAAACCAATCTGTTCCTGCTTTATTGGCTCTTGTTATTTTATTTGTTGTAGCGTCGTATGTTGAGAGGTCTGCTGAGTCTGCTCCAGCTGGAGTTAGATAATTTGGTAGTATTGGGGTGTTTCCTGTACCATATTGAGGATGCGCAGGAGCAACCCCGTCATTGTTAAATCGTGCCCAAATTACATTTGCGCTCTCTTGAGGAGATAAAAGGTCGGGGAAATTAGATTTTGCAATATTATCTATTCCTATACTGGTGTTGAAGGTAAATTTGGTTTTACTATTGTATTTTCCTCCTTTGGTAGTAATCAAAATAACACCATTTGCAGCTCTGAATCCATAAATAGCAGCAGATGATGCGTCTTTTAGTATCTGCATGGACTCTATATCAGAAGGGTTTAATTGATTAATCCCTGTAGTGGTTGGGGTACCATCTATAACATATAAGGGGTCATTGTTATTAATAGTTCCAAAACCACGTATTCTTACCATGGCTCTTCCTCCAGGACCTCCTTCAGAACCTACAGTTACTCCAGATGCTAGCCCTTGTAAAGATTGTTCTAGATCTACAGGTGTGGTAGCAGCAAGATCTTCTGCTTTGATTACTGCAACAGATCCTGTAATATTTCTAACAGATTGTTTAGAGTATCCAGTGACTACAATTTCTTCTAGTTCGTTAGAGTTTTCTTGCATGATAACATCATAGGTTCCTGAACTAGGAGCTATAATACTTTGAGTTTCCATCCCTATATAACTAAATACTAAGGTTTCTCCTGATGAGAGTGTTAAAGAATAGTTTCCGTCAAAATCGGTTTGTGTTCCTGTAGTGGTGTTTTTTATAATAATATTTACACCTGGCAATAATAATCCATTACCATCCGTTACTTTTCCTGTGACTTTGATTTCCTGAGCAATGATTGTGGAAGAAAAAGACATGAAGGTAAACACAAAAAATAGATATTTTAATTTATTCTTCATATTGAAATTGATTTAGTTAATAATTCGACTTTTGATTTCCCTTGATACACTCTTTATTTTTAATTGTATTTCTTGAAGATTAACAATCTGTGTTTTTTTAAGAGATGTTATTGTCAAATTTATAATATGAAGATTAATATTTGTATTTTGGATTTAAAATCAGTGATTTTTATGTTATAAGTACTAAATAGGGGTTATTTTTTCTTTTTAGGGTTAATTATTTAAAAAAATAAGTTTTTTTTCTTGTTAAAAGAAGAAGAAGTTTGTGTTAAAAAACATGTTTTTAATGATTTTTGCACTTTAATTTTTGTTAAAAATGTTTTTTTTATATAAAATACTCTTAATTTTTTCGTTTTTTTTTGATTTATTTTAATGTTTAGGATATAGTTATGAGAAATCTGTATATTTTTTATGGAGTAAAAAAATCTGTATATTCTTAAAATAAAAGTATTTTTACTGTTGATAGTTGATTAAAAGTTTAGATTTATGGAAATGTTAGATAATACAGATAAGACCATTTTACGTATTCTTCAACGAGATTCTAAAAAAACAGCAAAAGAAATAGCGAATCTTTTGAATTTGACAGTGTCTCCTATATATGAACGAATTAAACGATTAGAACAAAAAGGGTATATAGAGAAATATGTAGCTATCGTTAATAAAAAAATGATTGATTTACCTATCACTGCATATTGCCAAGTATCTCTACAGTCTCATGGAGAATTATTCATTGATAAGTTTGAAAACCAAATAAAAAACCTAAAAGAAGTACAGGAATGCTATCATATGGCTGGCCAAGTAGATTTTTTATTAAAAATTAATATGCCTAGCCTTGAGGAGTATCATGAGTTTATGCGTTCTAAGCTATCTAAGATTGATAATATAGGAGTTTTGAATACTACTTTTTCTCTAAAGGTGATTAAACATACTTCAGAATTTTATGTGTAAGGTGTGTTTATTTATAAAAAGGCAGTATTGCTTAATACTACCTTTTTTAAGAGGATTTATATCTTACATTTTGTCAAATCGTTTAGATACTGCTTGATATAATTTTTCTTGTCGTAAATTATTTTCTAGTATGATTCCTTCTGGAGATAATAGGTATAGAGTAGGGAAAGCTTCTATACAAAGTCTGTATGTCATATCGTTTGTATAAGAATTGCTTAATGAACTTAAATGTTTCCAGTTCATTTCTTTTTCTTCTGCAACTGTCTTTTTCCAGAATTTGCCCTCATCAATACTATAACTAATAATTACAAGACCTTTATCTTTATATTTTTCATGTAATTTTTTAAGGTAAGGTACTTCCAGCTTACAAGGTTTACAGTTTTTAAACCAAAAATCCAGCAATACATATTTTCCTTTGTATTGTGATATTTTTTCAATTTCATCGTTAATATTATCTCCTTCTAGTCTAGGAAAAGTACCACCAATTGCGCAATGTGCATATTTGACTATTTTGGCATTCAGACTGTTATAGATATCAGTGTTATTGTAGTTTTTAAAAGAAGTTAGTTTGTCTTGTAGTATGTCAATATCTTCTTTTGTACGTTTGTTTACCAAATCGAACAGATGTTTTTCAAAAACATACAATCCTAATAAGTTTTGATTATTTTTTTTAAGAAATCTTTCCAGATACACTTTTTTTTCTTGCTTTAGATCGTCTATCAATTGATAATATTGCTTATTGCTTTTTTTCATAGCAATACTATCTTGTTCATATCTTGCTTTACTTTGAGCTTTTAAGATTGGAGGGTATTCTGGATGTAAATCAACTGTAAATGTTTTAAGGTCTTTTTGTAAAATATTGTAATCCTTATTTAATTGATCATTGAAAGCAATATCTTTAAAATCATTACCAATTTCAATATGTATTCCTTTTTTGTTTACAATAATAGTTTTGTGTAGGTTTTCTTCACGATTATAATAGTAGTTTCCATTATTAGAATACGAAGGTTTGAACCCGACAGTATACACTTCATAATCGTTTTTTAATTGAAAATCAAAATGAAATTGATGATTTTGTATTTTGGCAGAGTCCAGAATTTTAAACCCTTTAAACTGGTCCTTTTCATTTACTTTTAGCAAATACATGTATTTTGGAGCCGTAGAAGAAGTAATTTTCCCTGTAAGTATATGTTTTTTCTGTTGAAAACATGTAGAAAAAACAACACATAAGAATAGAAGTTGGATTATTTTATGTGACATATTGTTGTGTATAGATTATTACTAGCGTTAAAAGAAACCTATGCTCTGTAAATTCAAAGCATAGGCATTTATAAAAATTCACTAACTGAATTTTTTATCTTTCATTTTGTGACATATCGGGATTGAAACCTAAAATCTGAGAAGGAATTAATAAGGTGTATTTTTTACTATTACCTTCAAGTGTGAAAGGACTAATAGCTCCTGTTTCAAAATTTTCAAAAGTTCTGCTTACCGTGGGCATTTTATTTTCTTTTGATAATTTTCGCATGTCAAACCATCGTAACCCCCTAAAATATAATTCTTTTCTTCGCTCGATAGTAATCCAGTCAATTACTTCTTCCTGGGTAGTAGAAACAAAAGGAGTAAAACCTGAAGTATCTATTCTTGTTCTTAAAAAATTATTTATAATATTTACTGCTTCTGATAGGTTACCTGATCGAGCTTTGGCTTCTGCCTGAATGAACAACATTTCTTGTACAGAGAATCCAAGATTCAATTCTTTTTTATTTTCATACAATCCAGTAAAACCAAATGGTTCTAGAGTTGCATAAGCATTAGTGTTGTCAGAATCTGTATGTAACCTTAAGTCATTGCTTAGATTATAGGTATCTGTAAGTTCTTGTGAAATATAAAAATAATTAGGTCCATAAATTCCAGAATTAGCGAGTACACGAGCATAGAACTCTTCTTGATGATTGATAAGTTGAATCGTATTGTAATCTGTTGTTGTGTTTAAGTTATATACCTGATTTCGTATAGATAGTACTTTTTCTGCAAATTCTTCTGCTTTGGCGTATTCAGACATATAATAATATACTCTTGCCAATAATCCATAGGCAGCCAATTTTGATGCTCTATAATTGTCATCAGGGCTATCATCGGGTAAAAAAGGAATCGCCTCATGGGTAGAATTGGTGATATAGTCATATACTTCTTGTAAAGTACCTCTATCTGGGATAGAATCAGAGACACTTATTGAATTTACAATAGGGATTCCTAGGTCTGTACTGGCAGTCGTTTTATCGTATTGCTTACAGAATGTATTGGCAAGATAAAACAGATCAAAAGCTTTACCAACTATTGCTTCAGCTTTAATTTTCTTTTTTTCTGTATCTGTACCGCCTTGAGAAGTTTCTACTTGTGCTATAATCACGTTGTAAGTATATATCTTTTTATATGGGTTATTCCATAGTATTGGGATTTCATCTTCCTGATATATTTCATCTATCCAAAAATAAGCTCTCTGTTTTGATCTAAATTCTGGTCTGAAAACTTCCTCAAATGAATTATCAGATAAATACAAGTACTCATCAGCAACTCCTCTTATAACAGATCTACTATTAAGCATCTGGTCATAATCATCCATAAATTGAGGAGTTACTACCGTAGTAGGTAATTCGTCAAGAAAATCGTTGGTGCAACTTATCAAAAGTAAGTATGATAAGAGATATATTAATTTTTTCATTTTTTAAAAGGTTATATTAATTCCAAAAGTATAAGTGGGTTCAATAGGAAGAAGCCTTCTGCCAGGTCCACTTCTTTGTGTAGAGAATGCTTCTGGATCGATACCAATGTCATTGGCAGCCCAATACCATAAATTCCTTCCTTGTATACTAAAACCTACACCTGTAAAAGGTGTTTTTTTCAAAAACTCATGATTCAATTGATACGATAAGATTACCTCTCTAAGTTTTATGAAATCTGCATCATGTATATTGATATCTGCAAAAACTCCTGTTGGGATATTTAAGTAATCTCTGTTATGGATCGATGTGATATTGGTATTTGCTTCATCCCCAGGATTTCTCCATGCGCTTTCTGTAGATCTATCATAGCGTAAATTTCCACCACGCCTATCTAGGTATTCTCCTCTAAATTTATTTCCTCCTCTGTAAACAAACATAAATGATAGATCAAGGTTTTTATATCGTAATCTATTGGTAATACTACCATTATAAATAGGGATTAGTGTTCCGCTATAGGTTAGTGCATCTTTGGTAAGTTCTTTGTCATTAATATTATATCCATCATGCGGGCTAAAATAAAAGTTTTTATAGTCCAAGCCATCCTGATCTTTGATGAGTATAAATCCATCATTGGAATCTAAACCAGCGAACTGATAGCTAAATATAGCGTCTGCAGGATAGCCTTCTACAGGAACTCTACCATTTACCATATTACGTATTTGTCTGCTATGAAAAGTGGATTCGATGTGGTCTACTTTTTCTACTGTATTTTTATTATGAGAAAATACTAATGAGGTATTCCATGAAAAATTATTAGTAGTAATATTGGTTGTGTTCATTGTAATTTCAAAACCTTTATTACTAATTATTCCATTGTTTAATAAAACATTGGAAAATCCTTTGGTAGGGTCAATTTGACCATTACCAAATAGGCGTTCTGTATTTTTTTTGTAAAGATCTAATGAAGCACTAATTTTGTTGTTAAATAGGCTGAAATCTATTCCCAAGTTATGATTTTTGGTGAATTCGAAACGTAAATCAGCATTGATAGGGCTAGTAATATCAAAAGTAGGTTTTTGATTGTATATGATTGAAGTACCTCTGAATCCTTGAAGGAAAATTCCAGCTCCATTGGATAGAGGAGAAGCATTGGCAGTTAGACCATAGGTATATCTTATTTTTAGATTATTAACCCAGTCTACATTAAAAAAACTTTCGTTATGAATATTCCATAATCCACCAATATGCCAGACAGGTAAGTTTTTAAATTTGGGGCTTTGAGAAATTACATTGTCATTATCAATTCGTATACTAGAAGTAAGAGAGTATCTTTTATGATAGGTATATGATAAATTACCAAACAACGATGTGTTTCTAACAATACTTTTATTATTGGAAAATAATTGATTATAAGAAAAAATATCTCCTATTCTCCATCTAGCATAAAGCTCATCAAATGTTGTGTTTACAGAAGTGTAATATTCTGGAAGTATGGCAGAATATTCTATACCATTAATAAATAATCGTTTAAAATCTACAATGCCACTTGTATTGGTTTCTGGATCATACCCAAATAAGGAATTAACTCTGTCGGTTCTTCTGATTTCACGAATCTCAGTTCCAATCAATCCATTGATATTGTGTTTATCAAACAAAGTGTAGTTGTAGTTTAATTGTACTCTAGTTGTATAGTGATCAGAATCATTACTATTTTGAGTGAGTCTACCTCCTGTTGTAGGTAGATGAAAAGTAAGTTGATCATTTTTATATTCTGCGAAAGCATTAAAATATAGTCGCATATCATAAGAATCTTCAGAATAATACGTGTCAAAAGTAGCATTACTCTTTTCGTATACCCCGCCCAGATCGATATTGAGGTAATCATTAATTTTATAATTTAAACCGCCTTGAACCCTGAATATATTATTGTTTGATGTATTAACTGTTTCGTAAACATCTTCCAAAGGTTTATAGGTGAGATCAAATAGATTAGTTGCTATGTCATCAGGGATTCTGCCATCTCTGTTTATAGAGGCATTAGTGTATTCTATACCAGAAATGCTTAAAGGATTTTTATGAGAATCAGCAAATAGTTCATAGGGTCGTATACTAGTTAAGTTGGATAAATTTATATTCAGATACTTCCTACTGTTCTTTGTGTAATTGGCTATTAATCGTATTTGAGTTCTATTGCTCAGTTGATGATTACCGTTGAATGAAAAGCGATAATTTTCTGCATCATTCTCTAAGGTATTTAACTCTGATTTCACATAATTAAAAGCTGCTAGATAATTTGATGTATTACTACCACCTGAAAAGCTAAAATCATGTTGGGTAGAATATTGATTTTTGTAAAACAACTCTTCAAACTGTTGAGTGTTATCTATTTTTTTCCAGTTTGCCAATTGATTTTCTAATTGTGTTGTAGTTATTAAGCCTTGAGCTTGATTCAGTGTAGTAACATGAACTGGAGAGGTCAGTCCAAACCTAGTTGCTCTTTCTCTATCTATGGGAATTCCTTGTTCGATATAGGGTTGTATAAATTGATCAATGGTAAGTTTTTCTAACTCTATATGCGTTTTGGTATCTGCATAATTAAGATAAGATAGGTCGGGTCTGGGGGTAATAGAAATAGAGGATTGGTAATTAAATTTTCCTTTTCCTTCTTTTCCTTTTTTGGTTACAATGACAATAACTCCATTTGATGCTTGCTTACCATATATGGAAGCAGCTCCTGCATCTTTTAATACAGTAACGCTTTCTATATGATTAGAGTTGAGTGCATCAATAGAAGAAGCTTCCATAGGAAAACCATCTATTATAAATAGAGGTGAATTACGGCCTAAAAGACTGGAAACTCCTCGTATAAGAAAAGCTCTGTCTGGGTTATCATGATCGAGGTTTTGTTGAAAACCTGTAAGTTGTCCTTCTAATTCGGTAATTAGGCTATTGGTAGGCGATATTTTTCTATCTAATGATTTACTAGTTACTTTATGAAAAGCGCCAGTTACCCGCTCTGGACTAATTTTTTGATAACCAGTTACTACTACTTCTTCTAAAGCGTTGGTAGATTCACTAAGTATGATGGTAACATATTTTGAATTAGAAGTATCTACCTCCTTGGTTTCAAACCCTAGATAAGAGAAAATCAATATGTTCTGATCTTGTTGTAAAGTAATCGAAAATACACCGTCAAAATCTGTAGTAACCCCTTTTTTTGTGCCTTTTATAATAACAGATACTCCTGGTAAAGGCGTATTGTTTTTAGTAAGTACTTTACCTACTATTTTCTTTTTTTGAATAATTGGTTTTTTTATGGTAGCAGAAATAGTATGGTATGCTGATGTGTTTTTATCTTTAGAGGTATTTTCTTTTGTATACTCTAGTTTTTTTAAAAGAGTATTAAGATCTTCTTTTGCAGAATAAAAAACAAGCTGTTTTTTTATTTTTTTGTATTTAATTCCTTTGTTTTTTAACAGTAAAAATAAAACATGTTCCAGTTTTTCATTTTTTACTTTAATACTAACCTTATGTTTTTCTATAGTATTGTGATTATAAACAAATAAAAAGTCTGTTTGCTTTTCAATGTCTGATAATACATGGATTAGTGAAATATTTTTAGCGTCGAGTGTTACTATATTTTGTGAGTAAGAATCGTAAGCAAAAACTTGAAGAATACTAAAAAAAAAGAATGAGATAGTTAGCTTCATTACTAGGGGTTGGTTAATGGGTAGTTTTTTATAACCAAAGGTTACTTTTGGTTTTTTTTTCATAATTTTGTGTGATTTTATAAATTAATGAATCCTTTTTTATTAATTTTACGATTATAGTGAAGAGTTACCGCTCTTCACTTTTTTGTTTTTAATCTTTCATTTTGTAATTATCCATTTGTTATTAGTGTATTCATATTTGAAATCAGAAACCAGTTTCAAGATTTGAAATATTTCTCGTATTGATGTGTTTTTATCAAAGGAAGCTGTAATGATTTCTTTGCTAGCTTCGTTATCTACTATGATGTCAACATTAAAAGTTCTACTTAGTTCATTTGTTATCAATTTGAGTGATTCTTTTTTAAAGATTAATTTACCTTCTTTCCAACTACTTTCATCATTTATGTTTTCTTCTTTTTTTAAATGTATTTCATGTGCTTTTTCTTTATAAATAACTTTTTCCCCAGGAATCATGTCGATATTCTTTTCAGAAGTATTATTGTCAATATTTAGTTGTACTTTTCCTGTAATAAGAGCTGTTTCTATTTGATTATCCTCAGGGTATGCTTTTACATTAAAGGAGGTGCCTAGAACGCGTATTTTCATGTTTTTTTTTGTTGATACTATAAAAGGCTTGGTTTTATCTTTTACAACTTCAAAATAACCTTCTCCTTCCAGAGTAACCCTTCTTTCGTTTTCTTTAAAAAAATTAGTATAGATAAGTTTACTACCAGAGTTTAACCATACGCTTGATCCATCTGGTAAAATGACTTTCCCTGTATTTCCATTAGGAATTACCGTTTTAGCTAGGTGATTAGAAATAATTTCAGGAGATAAGGGGCTATATATATAATATGTGATAGACATAGAGCATACCAAGATGAATATTGCTGCATATTTTAAAAATCGTTTTAATTGGTTGACTTTATTTTCTCTTTTTCTTATAGAGGTAAATACTTTACGTTTTTCTGCTTCTGTATCTATAGCTATTTCCTCAGGCATGTATTTTAGTGCCTTATATATAGATTCTATTTTCTCTTTTTTTTTGCGCATTTGGGTAGTTTAACATATTATTAATGACGTTGAAAAAGGTGCACCCCCTAATTTATATATTTCTTGAGGTCCTGTCTTAAGATCTTTAAAGCTTTGGTAATATGAGCTTCCACGGTTTTTATAGAAATGTTTTTTTCTTTAGCTATTTCTGGATAGGTATATCCATTCATTCTAGATAGACAAAAAACATCTCTTACTTTTGGAGGTAGATTTTCTATTATGATTTGTATTTTTTGATATATTTCTTCATTTAGATCGTTTGAATGTTCCTCATGAATATCTTCTATTTCAAAAGAAAGCTCATCTAGATATATAAATTTGTTTTTTTTCTTTCTGTAGTAGTCAATGATTTTGTTTTTCAAGATTCGCACGATATACGATTCCATATACTTTTTTTCTGGCTTGATGTCATCTAATTTGCTCCAAAACTTAGAAAAAGTCTCTTGTAAGATTGCAGCACATTCTTCTCTGTCACTGATAGATTTGAAGGCTATAGAAAAAAGCCTAGAATAGTATTTATCAAAAAATGAAGAAAAAGCTTTTTGATTTTTACCTTTTAATTGAACCCAGAAGTAATCTTCATTTTTTTTCATGTTAGTTAGGTTGTGATTCTTTTTAAGTGATTCTTTTTAGGCTGATAAACAGCCAATTTAAAGAATAAAAATAAAAGCGATTTTTATAAGGGTATTCTACTTTTTTGCCGTCTTTTATAAGTTTTATCTTGTTGAGAATAGAGGTAGAAATAAAAAATAACAGAAAAAAAAGTAAGGGTAGCGAGCTTTCTGTTACGTCTTTATGAAGTAGAACCAAAAATATCTATAAAATGTTTTATCTACTGAAATTTAAATATTATTTTTTAGTTTTATTTACAGCTATTGCTTTTTCATGTAAAAGCCAACCCGAGACATCTAAGACAGTTATTTCAGGTGCAATTGAAGATTATTACACAAAAGTATTTACAATTAGTGGACAAGGTATAGTAACCAAAAAGATCACACTTGATGATACCAATAATTTTAAGGATACACTAGCCTTAAAAGAAGGGTTTTACAGTGTTAATTTTGGAACTTATTATAGCATACCTGTATATATTATACCAGAAAAAGATATTTCCTTTACTATCAATTTTAGAGAAGGAGGGTCTTCATTAGTTTTTTCGGGAGAAGGGGGGGGAATAAATGATTTTATACAGAAAAAAGCAAGCATTTATCCTGAAAGAGATAAAGAAAAAGAGCTTTATGGTTTGCATGAAGATGCATTTTTGGCAGCACTAAATTCCAAAAAAAAGAAGGCTAATGAACTAATAGATGCTACTGATTATAGCGAAGCTTTCAAAAAACATCAAAAGAAGAATATTGAATATGAATATTTTGATATAATTAAAGATTATCCTTATAATAATTGTAGATATACTAATAAAATTTATAGAGATATAGAAAATGAATTAAGTAAACACTATCCCAAAACAGAAAAGATCACCAAAGATTTTATGGATACTACTAATTTTGATAATAACGAAGATTATAAAAATTCGATAACCTACAAACGTTTGGTGAAAGATTTTTTTACTAAAAAGATTGTAGAAAAGATTGGAGGATACGAACATTATAGAACCAAATTTATGGATGCTGCTATTGCCGAAATTAAAACATATACATCTAGTGATATTAGGGATGATTTGTTATGGGAGCACCCAATACGAAGTTTGGTTTCTTCTAATCCAAATTTTGAAAAAATATATACTGAAACTATTGATGTTATAACAAGCCCTTCTAAAAAAGAATATGTAGAAAAACGATATCAGGAAATTAAAAAATTAGCACCAGGTAACCCTGCTCCAGAATTTACATATGAAGATATTGAAGGAAATATGGTGTCGCTAAGTGATTTTAAAGGGAAATATGTTTATATAGATATTTGGGGTACTTGGTGTGGACCTTGTAAACAGGAAATCCCTTACTTAAAAAAACTAGAACAACGACATCATGATAAAAATATAGAGTTTTTGAGTGTTTCTGTGAATG
Source organism: Aquimarina sp. I32.4 (assembly GCF_002924285.1). NCBI lineage: Bacteria > Pseudomonadati > Bacteroidota > Flavobacteriia > Flavobacteriales > Flavobacteriaceae > Aquimarina > Aquimarina sp. I32.4. Next base: position 40,492 of record NZ_PGUB01000029.1, read on the forward strand.
ATAAAAAAGAAACTTGGAAAGAATTTGTGAAAAAAGAAAACCTGAAAGGTACTCAATTATACGAAGAACGAAAATCTAAAATGAATATTACAGAATTATATAAAATACCTGGATACCCTACATTTGTATTAGTAGATCCCGAAGGTAAAATTGTTTCAGTAAATGCAATGAGACCTTCTAATCCTGAAATAGATACTTATTTTGAAGCTCATATTCAGTAATGAAAAGGTAGTGTATTAACTACTATGTATATAGTAAATAAGAAAGAGTTATATGAACCCTATTGCATAATTCAGGTTTAAGTAATTGTAAAATATTTTATAAAAATTAACTTTCTGTAAACTATTTCTTTACAGTGTTTTATGTTTGTATTAACTTTTTTATAAGAATTTTCTAAGCGGTTGTTTTGTATTATTGTAATAAAATAAATTGATCAATTTATTTTATTACATACCCACCTTTATTACCTTTCTCATAATGTAATTTTTTACGGAAAGGTTCTGGACAATATACAGAGCAGTAGCTTTTGTAATGATGTTTATAGAAACATATTTTTTTCTTAATATAACTCACGTATAATCATGAAATTCTTAAAACCCACAAGTAAGGTAATGCTCGTTATAGTGTTATCTTTTTTAGGACATGTAGTAGCACATGGCCAAACAACAAACTCACAAAGAAGCAATGCTCAAAAACAACGTAAAAGCAAAAAAGAACGCTTGTATGATAATGCCATAGAGCGGTTTAATTTTGAGTATAATAAAATTAAAGATCCTAGAACAGGAAAAGTACCTGATGATATCAGGCGAAAAGAATTAAAGTTTTCAAGAAAAATCAGAGTCAAAAAAAGTTTTTCTCGTAGTACCAGCAAATCAAAAGAATTTTCAGATTGGAAAAGCAGAGGTCCGTTTAATGTAGGGGGTAGAACCAGAGCATTGGCGATCGATATCACTAATGAGAATATCATTTTTGCAGGTGGAGTAAGTGGCGGCTTATGGAAAACTGTTGACAAAGGGCAAAGTTGGTCACGAATTTTACAAGGGGATCAGGATTTGAATATTACAACTATTGTACAGGACCCCAGAGAAGGAATGCGAAATGTATGGTATTATGGAGCAGGAGAAGTAAGAGGAAACACTGCTAATGCACTAGGAGCATCCATTAGCGGTAATGGGATTTATAAATCTGTAGATGGTGGAAATACCTGGCAATTATTGGCTAGTACAGCAGATGGAGATATAACACAATCCAATGCTTTTGGAGTTGTTAATTCTATGGTGGTAAACCCAGTAAATGGCGATGTATATGTTGCAGGAAAAAAAGGAATTTATAGGTCACAAGATGCAGGGGTAACATTTGCTCCAGTATTAGGTACTACCAATGATATTTCATTTTCTGAGATAGCAGTTACATCTACGGGGCGTTTGTATGCTACTATAGATGGGCAGGGAGATCCAGTAAAAGGTTTTTTTACATCTGCTACAGGAAATGCGACAGAATGGACTGATTTTACGCCTATTCCTAATGCGACTTATAGAAGAACTGTTATTGGGATAGACCCATCTAATGAAAATCGAGTATACTTTTTATCATTTCATGGGAATCAAGGTCAAGGAGCACAGCCTTTAGAAAACTCTGCTACTCTTTTTAGATATGATCATGGTGACTTACCTAGGCTAGCAAATTTATCTTCAAATTTGCCTACAGGTATAGGAACTAGAATAGCTAACTTGAATTTTCAAGGAAGCTATAATATGCTTATCAAAGTGCATCCCACCAATCCTAATATTGTATTTATAGGAGGAACAAATTTATATAGATCTTTTGATGGGTTTACGACTCCTTTTCCTAATGTAGCACAAGAGGTGCAAAATTGGATTGGCGGATATAAACCCAATCAAACAGGAGATGTAGATATATATACGAATCATTATGCTGATCAACATAACCTGCTGTTTTTTCCTTCTAATCCCAATATGGCATTATCTGGAAATGATGGAGGGGTATTTATAACCAATGACATTACTCGGGTAGCAGCAAATGAATCTGTTAACTGGACTTCTCTTAATAATGGGTATCAAACTACTCAGGTGTATGATTTATCGTTTGATCCACAAGCTACTAATGAGCACATATTATCTGGATTTCAAGATAATGGTACTTATTTTACTTCTTCTAGTGTTCCTACAACAATATGGGGGAAAGCTTCAGGAGGAGATGGAGGTGTAAATCATATAGCAGATAATGGGAATACTCGGTATGTATCTTCTCAATATGGAAGTATACGTAGACAAAATATAAGCCCAACGGGAGAAGTGACCTCTAGGATTATAATAACTCCTGAAGGGACATCTAATAGCCCTGGTACTTTTTATTCGTTTCTTACACCTTATATCCTAGATCATAATAATGATAATATTATGTATTTAGGTGTAGCGAATGCAATTTGGAGGAATAATAACCTAGATGAGATCCCTTTTGATCCAGAATTCAAAAACGCTTCGGTAAATTGGACTGTATTATTCGAATCACTAAGCCCTTCTGGTAGTAATATCAGTACAATGGATGTATCAACATATCCTGTAGCTAATCGTTTATACTATGGGTCTACTGTAGGAGAAATTTTTAGAATCGATAATGCTAATCTGGATAATCAGGAAGTAGTTGATATTTTTACAGGGAAAAATTTTATACCTGGATCCAATGTTACTGATATTGCTGTAGATCCCTCTAATTCAGATAGAGTGATTGTGGTATTTTCTAATTATAATATTCCAAGTATTTTTATGAGTAACGATGCAGGGAATACCTGGCAGGATATCAGTGGTAATCTTGAAGAGAATGTAGATGGAACAGGAAATGGACCTTCTGTACGTTCAGTTGCATTTTATGAAGGAAATCAAGTAGAAGATCGACTGCAAAAGGTATATGTAGGTACCAGTACAGGTTTGTATTATACTACAGGGGATCTATTAGCTAGAGGAAAAGTAAAATGGACGAGAGAAGATATTGTGATAGGAGAAGCATTAGTAGAAGATATAGATATTAGAAAAGATGGATTTATTGCTGTAGGAACTCATGGTAGTGGTGTTTATAGTGCCAAGTTTCCACTTTCTCAACCCTTACCACAACCAAAGCTAAGTGTGACCCGATTGTTAGAAGATTTTACGGTTGTAGAGAATAGTGCAGATACCCTAGTTAATACGGATAGTTTATTTAGACATACTGATTTGAATCCAATAGCTATAGAAATTACTAATTCAAATCCAGGCTTGGTTACAGCAACACTTAATAATGGAGTAGTAACATTAGTTTATACTCCAAATACTACAGGAAGAGCTACTATTGGTTTAATTGCTACCTCAGGAACAGAGCAGGTATCAGAAGGGTTTACAGTAACAGTAGATGAAGCACCAATATATAGTCAACTAGAAGGAGCTACAGAAAATGGCTATCCTATTTATATTAACCCTGAGCAACAAGGGCAACTTATCCAATTTGTGGCAGCAGATGATTTTATTGTTCCAGAAGGGGAAACCTGGACAATAGATAGAATAAAAGCCTTTGGATTTGGTGAAAACGATGCTTTGATTGTAGGGACAAATGTGCTGTTAGCTCTTTTTAATAATGACTCTATTGATTTAGATCAAAATATAATTTATCAAGAACAACCATTCCAAACCCTAAACCCTGTAAATCCATATAATAATGATATTGATATAAGCTTTGCTCCTCAAGTATTGCCTGCAGGGAGGTATTGGATATCGGTTTCTCCTATTATTGAAGATACGGGAACATTACCAGAGCAAAAACGATGGAATTGGTTGTATCAGATAAAAAACCCTGGGGTAGGAGAAAGAGCACAAATAGTATCGACTTTAGGTGGAGTATACAGTGGCTGGAGCCCTATACAAATTGATGAAAATGACCCGCTAGATCCAGGTATTGATTTACGATTTCAGATTTTTGGGAGTGTAGCTCCTGCTGTGCCTAATCCACCAGTAAATACAGCGTCTAAAAAGACCATTGTATCTCCTAACCCTTCATCTGGGATATTTACATTTCATTTAGAGAATGTAAAAGGAAATGGTAATATATCGATTTCAATTCACGATTTTTGGGGGAGACAGGTGTATTCAAAATCAAACATTGATAAATCCTCAAATTTTGAATGGGATGCTTCTCATATGTCACAAGGGATATATTTTGTGAAGATAGTAAGAGGTGAAACCACAGAAAAATTAAAAATAATTAAGAAATAAGATTTCTTTTTTTTAGATAGGTTGTGTAAACTATTCTAATCTACCCTATGTATAGACATGTGAAACCTGAGCAAATTCATTTTTTGGTCAGGTTTTATTTTATGAAGTTAGTTTTATTTTGAGATAGTTGTTTTTAGTTTTCTTTAAGTAAAGAAACAACCAATGAGGCGGTCAATGGTTTTCCATTAGCCTTTTCTCGAATTTTATCAAATGTATATCTAAAGTTACATCCGCTTTTGTATGCACTACATCCATAAGCTGCTTTTCCTTTGACCACTGTTCCTTGATGACAAGCTGGACATGGTATTGAGTCAGGAGCTTTACTAGCGGTAAGAGAATGGTTCGTTTTTTTTTCTTCGAGATGTAAATTAAAATGATCGTTAAAACGAATTAAACCTTCTTTGCTTCCATCAGAAGTTTTAAAACCTTTTAGGTTTACAGTACATCCTTTTTGCAGTAGGCGTAGATACTGTTTTTCTGATATTTTTTTGCCTTCAAAAGAAAAAGGGAGTTTAAAATCACAGCCTTTTTTATACGCACTACAACCATATGCTGTTTTCCCTTTTAGGAGCATGCCTTGTTTACACTTAGGGCATGATTGTCCATTAATTGTTATTACTTTCTTTTCTTTTTTTGAGACAGATTCTTTAGCAGTCGCGGTATAAGAAATGTTGGCACGTTTTTTTTCGGTACGCACTTCGTATACCAAATCATCAACCATTTTTTTCATGTTTTTGATAAAAGCTCCAGCATGAAAATTTCCTTTTTCAATCTCTTTTAATTGCTTTTCCCACTGCCCTGTTAATTCAGCAGAGGTAAGTAGTTTATTTTGTATTGTATCAATAAGTTGTATTCCTGTTTGGGTGGGTAGGATCTGTTTTTTATTTCGTTTGATATACTTTCGTTTAAAAAGAGTTTCGATAATATTAGCCCGAGTAGAAGGTCTACCGATACCATTTTCTTTCATCAATTCCCGCATTTCATCATCATCCACTTGTTTTCCTGCTGTTTCCATAGCACGCAATAAGGTAGCTTCTGTATATTGATTAGGCGGTTTGGTTTCTTTTTCTAAAAAAGAAGGTTCGTGTGTACCTTTTTCTCCTTTTTCAAAAGAAGGAAGGATACCTTTTTCTTTTTTTTCTTTAGAACTAGGGGTTTCAAAAACTACTCTCCATCCCTTTTCTAAGATTACTTTTCCTGTAGTTTTAAATGTTACTGTATCTGCTTTACCAATTACTGTTGTATTGGCGACCAAACAGTCGTCATAGAATGCTGCAATAAATCGTTTGGTAATAATATCATATACTTGTTGTTGATTGTATTGTAGATTAATTTGCACTCCTGTGGGAATAATAGCATGGTGGTCTGTTACTTTTTTGTCATTAAAGACTTTAGCAGATTTTTTGATTTTCTTTCCTAATAGGGGTTGAGTAAGGTTTTGGTAATTGGTTAATTTATTTAATATCCCTGATACTTTTGGGTAGATATCATTTGGTAAAAAAGTAGTGTCTACTCTAGGGTAGGTAACAACCTTTTGTTCATATAATTTCTGGGCTATTTTTAAGGTTTCATCTGCAGAAAAGCCAAATTTTGTATTACAATATACTTGCAATCCTGTAAGATCAAAAAGCTTGGGGGCATATTCTTTACCTTTTTTCTTCGTAATGGATTGAATCTCAAAATCACTTTCTTTTACTGCCTTGGCAAAAGCCTCTCCTTCTTCTTTTTTTAAGAACCGTCCTTCTTCACAATTAAATAGTGTTTCTCTATATACCGTTTGTAGTTCCCAATAGGGATGAGGTTTAAAATTATGAATCTCTTTAAATCGGTTGACTAACATTGCCAATGTAGGTGTTTGTACCCTACCAATAGATACTACTTGTTTGTATCCTCCATGTTTTACAGTGTATAGTCGTGTGGCATTCATACCTAATAGCCAATCTCCTATTGCTCTAGAAAACCCTGCATAATATAAATTGTCATATTGTGTAGAAGGTTGTAGTTGCTCAAAACCTTCTTTGATGGCTTCTGTGGTCAATGACGAAATCCATAAGCGTTGTACTTCACCTTGATAAGCTGCTTGATCGATAACCCATCGCTGTATTAATTCTCCTTCTTGTCCAGCATCTCCGCAATTGATAACTACAGAGGCCTTATCAAACAATTTTTTTATAATACCAAACTGCTTTTTGATCCCTGAATTGTCTACTACTTTGGTTTTAAACTTATCGGGTAACATAGGGAGATTGTTAAGATCCCAACTTTTCCAATACGGTTTATAGTCATTTGGCTCAAAGAGGGTACAAAGATGACCAAAGGTATAAGTTACGGCATATCCATTACCTTCATAATATCCATCACATTTGGTATTAGCTCCTAATACAGCAGCAATTTCACGGGCAACACTTGGCTTTTCTGCAATACATACTTTCATAGCTAAAAGCAAAAATAGTTAAAATATAGTAAGGTAATGATTCTGGTAAAAACAACTTAAATTTATATCCTAGAAATATAGATTTGTAATTGAAGAATATGCCATAAGTAGCATTCTTTTTACTACAATCTGTCAAGATAGTGTAGGGGGGTAAGTTTTATGAGTGTAAATGGTATAAAACGATGGTTGAAAAAGAAATAATTGATGATATCAAAAAATTAGCTGAGTCATTACTAGAAAACTCATACAACCAAATAGAGGTTGAGAAAATTATAAATCAAATCCATGTACATTTTCAAGAGATCACTAAAATTACTGGATTTGATTTCAATATAGAACATTTGGCAGCTGTTCCTACCGAAAAAGGAAAAGCTTTGGGGTTAAATTATGCTGCACAATGTCTGTTGGATTATAAGAGAACTACAAGGTTTTTAAAAGCAATTGTTTATGCTATTAGAGATAAGCAAAAGGTATATCCAAATGAGTTGATTAATGTCTTTTATGCAGGATGTGGGCCTTATGCTCCATTTGTAACTTTAGTTGCTTATTTTTTTGATCCCAGAGAAGTGCAATTTTCATTACTTGAGATTATTAACCCGACGGTAAAAGAACTAGATTAAGCGGCATATTTTATGTCTGCATGGTTAAAATATTTGATAACTCTCTGATTATTATCTTGTAGCATTTTCATGTGTTTTTCTACATTTTTCTTGAGTTGCTTTTCGTTTTTTGGAGCAGGTTTTTCTGATAGCCCATATTTTAAGTCACAATTTAAATACTCATCTGGATTTTTCTCAGGAGAATAAGATGGTAAAAAGAACAATTCAATACTAGTTTTATTTTCCTCTACCCATTGCTTTACAATTTTACTATGGTGTACTCTCAGGTTATCAAGTATTAAGAATATTTTTTGCTCCTTATTTTTAATAAGTTGTTTTAAAAACTCGATCAATCTATCGGCATTCATTGTTCCTGAGTAAATCATAAATTGTACACTTCCTTGATTAGTTACT